>JBAUOX010001237.1:0-1966 GCA_049579985.1 Isosphaeraceae bacterium
CACCGGGTCTGTGTCCAGGCCGCCCGCGACGCGGGCCTGGGCAAACCATCCAGCACCACCCGCACGCCCACTGTGTCGTGCCAGGCGGCGGGCTGTCGTTTGACGGCTCGAAGTGGCTCGCTTGCCAGCCCGGGTTCTTCCTCCCGGTGCGCGTGCTCAGCCGCGTGTTCCGGGGCAAGTTCCTGGCGCTGCTCCGCGGCGCCTTCGATCACGGGAAGCTCTCCTTCCACGGCCACGGGAAGTTCGCCGCCCTGGCGGACCCGCGCGAGTTGGCAGCCGGTTATAATTCGCATAAAGTGGGAACCGCGAACCAAATGACGCTCTCCCCTTCCACCTCCAAGGGGTGCGGAAGTCGCTGCCCGGAGGCAAGCGCATCTCGTACAACGAGCGGCTCGCGAATACCCCACATGGCTCACCTGGAAGTAACAAAGACATGACCAGTTCCTCTGGTGCCGCGCCGCATCGCTTCCGCGGTCGACTCTTCCTGCTGCTGGGCCTCGGTCTCGCAGTCCTGGGAGTGGTCGCGTACGTCGTGCAGATCTCGCTTCAGCGCTTGATGGCACCGTGGTATATGCCCACCCTGGCGTCGCTCGGTCTCGTCCTCGTCGTCATGTCCCTGTTGGAGAGGCGGACCGTTTGGCGCGTGTTCGCGCTATTGGCAGTCGTGCTTCTCGCGGGCGCCGAGCTGGCATTCTTGTACGCGCTGCGACTGCCGCCGTACACGGGGCCAATCGCGGTGGGACGACCTTTCCCGGCGTTCGAAACAAGGCGAGCCGACGGCACGCCGTTCACGCAGCGCGACTTGGCCGGCGATCGGAACAACGTGCTTGTCTTCTTCCGCGGCCGGTGGTGACCCATCTGCATGATCGAGCTGGTTCAGCTCGAACGGCGCCACGACGATTTTCCGAAGCGGAACACGCGCGTGCTCGTGGTCTCGGTGGAAGGACTCGACGACGCCCGGAAAACGCAGGCCGACTTTCCGCACCTGATCGTGCTGGCGGATCAGGCGCGCAGCTTGTCCGAGATGGCCGGGCTCATCCATCCCCACGCGGCACCGGATGGCGGCGACGCCGATGTGCCGACGACGATCCTCGTGGACCGGCACGGCACCGTGCGCTGGTTATATCGTTCGCCCGAGGTGATTGCGCGCCTGTCGCCGGACGAGGTTTTGCGGGCGATCGACCGGCACATCCCGTGATCCTGCGGCCCCGCTTTGGGGACATAATAGACCTTCTGGCCCCGAAGTTTCCCCGGTGAGCCCATTGGAAGCAACTCACCCCCTTTGAGACCGGACTCAGCTTCGGGGACATAACGTGCCCTGAATTCGGCGCCGGCCGGGTCACCCGTCGGCTCCTATTGCATGCAAGCATTGGACGCTTGACCGGCCGGGGATTGCAGGTCATAAAGATGGTTGTGGCCTTCAGTTAGGGCAAACCACTCGCTTCGACGAGCATGCCGTGCTATACCTGGAGCATGGCGAAAAAACGTAACCCTCCCAAGAAGCTGGCAGCCAATCCGCCTGCGCGTCTGCCCAAGGCAGTTGCCCGGACGACAGCCGCCCCGCTCCAGACCGACTTCGACGTGGTGCTCGAGTTGATCAATTCGGCACGGATACGCGCGGTCGCCGCCGCCAACAAGACCCTGATCGAGCTGTACTGGAGCATCGGTGAGTACATCAGCCAGCAGATCGCGACCGACGGTTGGGGGGAGGGAACCGTCGAGGCTCTGGCCGAGTACATCCAGAAGCGCCAGCCGAATGCCCGGGGTTACTCCGCCCGCAACCTCTGGCGGATGATGCAGTTCTATGAGACCTACCGCGACCTGCCAAAACTGTCACCACTGGTGACAGAATTGAGTTGGACCCACAACTTGCTCATTTTGAGCCGCTGCAAACGCGAGGAGGAGCGCGAGTTTTATCTGCGGGTATGTCTCCGGGAGAAGTGGGGCAAGTCTCCGGGCCTTGGGG
>JBAUOX010001238.1:0-2036 GCA_049579985.1 Isosphaeraceae bacterium
ATTCCCGAGAGTGCCCCGCGGGAGTTGAACCCGCCTGTCCAGTTTGGAGGACTGGTGCCTGACCGCTCGGCCAGGGGCACGCAGTGCGCCTCGGAAGGAAGTAATTGATTCATGATTGCCGCTCTCCCACTCTCCTTCCCGGATGGGGCCGGAGGGACTCGAACCCCCAATCCCCGGCTTAAAAGGCCGATGTGCTGCCGTTACACCACAACCCCTCGCCACTCCCACTCCCACTCCGTCCCACTCTGGGGCCAGTCAAGCACGACCGGCAGGATTCGAACCCGCGAGACAGCGGTTTTGGAGACCGCCCGCGCCCCCAGTCGCTCCGGTCGTATCTGTTCGCTGTCGCCGGGCATCCGTGAGGGAGTCGAACCCTCCTCTCCGCCTTGAAAGAGCAGTATCCTCGTCCGCTAAACGAACGGGCGTGCGTTTCCTGTCACTCCCGCGCAGGGAGTGGGCCGTGTGGCGCTCGAATCCACGTCTCCACCTTTTCAGGGTGGCGCTATACCGTCTCAGCTACCGGCCCGAAAACGGCCAAGGCCCGGTGCTTGTGACACCGGGCCCTGGTCGGTTCCTGATCAGGAAGAACCAGTACCGACCGTCAGTGTCGCAAGTAACCTCGGGGACGGAGATCGACCGCCAGGGCGGAGAAACTCCGCTCTTGCCCCCGACCAGATTGACCTCGAGACCAGCACGCGAACATGGCGATTGACCCCGGCCAGCAAGGAGAACTGACGAGAGACACCCCAGGGAACACCGGCCTGGTTTTCCTCGTTTCCTCGCTCTTCACCAGTAGAGACGCTGGACGCCCCCGTGATGTTCGCGCGGCCGATCATTTTTCCAGAGTTCTCGCTGATCTCCACTGGGTAGCGAAGCCCATGACCTGTGACCAAGGTCGGGAGAGACTGACTGGAGTTCCAGGGACACCACACCGATTTCTTGACTCGCCTTCCCGCCGCCGTGTGGGTTCCGGGGTCAGCAAACCAAAAAAGAAATCTCACGAGACTTGTTGGCGGACTCCGCCGATTTTCCTCGACGAGGTCATTTGGTTTTCTTACCGAACCAGTGGTAGAGATTAGCGAGGAGTCTCGAGGATTCAGCCAGATTACGAGAGAATCGACTGGGCGGGACTGTTCCTGCTCCCCGCCCCTCCGGGGCTCGAGAGCGGAACGCATGGCGACCTTCTCCGGGTCGTGAGGCCTTATTCGATGCCGAGTTTCCGTTGAATCGCTTCGAGCGGCACACCTTTAGTCTCGGGCATCAGGAACAGGGCCCAGAGCAATTGCACGAACATCATGACGGCGTAGAAGGCGAATGCATGGCCTCCGGACCTGCTGGCGATCAGCGGAAACGTCCAGGTGATCAGAGCGGCCATGACCCAGTGAGTCGTGGTTCCCAGCGCTTGCCCCTGGGCGCGAACGCGGTTCGGAAAAATCTCGCTGATGAAGACCCAGATCACCGCCCCTTGTCCGAACGCGTGCGCCGCGATGAACATGAGCAGACTTGCCAGTACAACCAAAGAGCCGGTCGGCGTGAACTCGGTCCCGTAGGTGTAGAAGGCCCAAGCGGTGGCCCCCAGGCTGATCAGGTATCCGACCGTACCGATGAGAATCAGCTTGCGCCGACCGAAGTGGTCGATGACGGTCATTGCGAGCATTGTGAACAACAGGTTCGTTCCGCCGACGGCAACCGATTGCAGCAGCGCCGAGCCTTTGCCCGCACCAGCCATTTCGAAGATCTTGGGCGCGTAGTACATCAGCGCGTTGATCCCCGAGAGTTGATTGAACATGGCGATCGCCACGGCCAGGAAAATCGGCCGTTGGTACTTCGCCTGGAAGAGTGAGTCGCCTTGCTCATGGTGTTCCAGGTCGAGCGATCGCTGGATGTCCGCGAGTTCCTCGTCGATGCCGGAACCGTCGACTCCGATCTTCGAGAGGACCGCCCGCGCCTCATCAACGCGGCTCCTGGCCATGAGCCATCGAGGGCTCTCGGGCGTGGGAAACAAGAGAAAGAAAAACAATGCCGAAGGAACAACC
>JBAUOX010001239.1:0-14208 GCA_049579985.1 Isosphaeraceae bacterium
GGCGGTGGTGGCACCGCGGGACCGGGCTCGACCGGAGAGAAGGCCAGGGACGACAGCAAACCTTCGCCACGGGCCGCCGACCCTGAGAACCCGTCGGGCGAAGACATCGCTCCGCAAGGCCAGTCGCAAACCGACATGGTGCTTCGGACGGTCAAGGACCTTCTTGCCAAGGATGCCGTCACGCCCGATCTCGAGAAGGAAACCGGGATGACCCGCGAGCAGATGGAACAGTTCGTCAAGAAGTACGAGAACGTCAAGTCCGCTCCCGCCGGACCAGGCCGCGAGATCGCGGTCAAGCCGGACGATCGCGAGCGGACAGATCATCCCTCGGCCAACCTGCCCGGCTTCGGCCGCCAGGAGCGGTACTCTACCAAGAGCCGGAAGGACCGAGGCCAGATGGTGCGCGACGATGTTCAGAACAACCTCGAGGGCATCAGCTTCAAGCCTCCCCCGGAATTCCGATCCAAGTTCGAAGGCTACAGGACCTCGCTGGCACGAACCCGTTCGGGAGCATCCAGCCGCCCTGCCCCGGCCCGGCCTGCCCCAGCCGGGGGAAAATAAACAACGACCCGACACAGGGCTAAAAGCACCGTCGGCACTGAGAGGATCGGCCATGGTAGCGCAACCCACCAGACGGCAAATCTTTGCGGTAAACGGAACTGCGCCAGCCTGCCACGACCGCAGGGCCGGGCCGGGGCACTGAACCTCGGTGATGATTCAGGAAGACATGAAGATCTTGGAACCACGGAGCGACCCTTCGGGTGCCCGGAGATCACGGAGAGAAGAGTACGCAGAAGAGAAACACGACCGAGGAGAATGAGATCAACGTCCGCCAAGTTGACCCAGGGGACCAAACGGTCTTGGATCGGATTGGATGCCTCTGACGGACGTACCTGGAATTCTCTCCGTGATCTCTGTGGTTAGAGGCGTTCGTGTTTCGGTAGCGCTTCGTTGCCCCAGCCCACGCTTTCCGGGGGTTTCTTAGCCCTGTGTCGTCTCATTGAGAATAAACCGACCTCGGTGTATCTATCGTTTCGTCGGACTGCCCATGCTTTTTCCTCTCGCACTGCCGCGCCGGTACCTGGTCGGATTCGATCCTCGCGAGCTGCCCCATCACTTCACGGACGTGGTGATCATCGGCGGCGGCATCGCCGGGATCCGCGCAGCGCTCGGAGTACCCGATGACTATCGTGCACTGGTCGTGACCAAGGATGAACTCCGCGAGAGCAACAGCCATTACGCGCAGGGAGGTATTGCCGGCGTGCTCGCCCCAGAAGACCGGTTCGACAACCACATCGCCGACACGTTGACCGCGGGCAAGGGGCTGTGCGAGCCCGAGGTCGTGGAGATGGTGGTCCGGGAAGCACCCGATCGGATCAATGAGCTGATCGGCTGGGGGACCCATTTCGACCAGGTCAACGGCCAGGTCTCGCTGGGGCTGGAAGGGGGACATTCGCACGCCAGGATCGCACACGCCCTGGGAGACGAGACCGGGCGCGAGATCATGCGGGCGATGATCCTCCAGGCTCGATCGCGGCGGTCGATCCGGATCTGGCAGAACTGCTCGACGATCGATCTGCTCACCCATGAGGGACGCTGCCGAGGCGTCCTGGTTTGGGACAAGCGGCGCGGGTTCGCCCTGGTCTGGGCGCGGGCCGTCGTCCTGGCTACAGGAGGCGCGGGGCAGCTTTACCGCGAGACGACCAATCCACCAATCGCCACGGGCGACGGCCACGCGATGGCCTACCGCGCGGGGGTCGAGCTGCGCGACATGGAGTTCATGCAGTTCCATCCGACCGTGCTCTACATGGCCGGCTCTGCGCGGCATCTCCTGACCGAGGCCCTCCGCGGCGAAGGGGCCTACTTGCGGGACAAGGACGGCCACCGGTTCATGCCCGAGTATCATCCCCTGGCCGAGCTTGCCCCCCGCGACGATGTGTCGCTGGCGATCGCCCGCCAGATGGCCAGAACTCGCCATCCCAACGTGTACCTCGATCTCTCGCACCTCGACCCCGATTTCATTCGCCGCCGCTTTCCGGGAATCGACCGCCTCTGCCAGAGCTTCGACCTGGACATCACGCGCGACCCCATTCCGGTGTGCCCGGGGGCCCATTACATGATCGGGGGCGTGACCATCAACGAATCGGGCCGGACCACGCTTCCCGGCCTGTGGGCGGCCGGCGAAGTTTCCGGCTCTGGCCTGCACGGGGCCAACCGGCTGGCGTCCAACAGCCTGCTCGAGGGCCTGGTCTACGGGGCGCGGCTGGCCGGCGACGTCGTTGGCGAGCTCGAACGGACTGGCCCCTGGCAGCTCGAAGTCCCGCCGATTTCCGCCGTCGAGACCAGGGTCGCGACCAAGGAGAGCCGGGCCAGGATCGACCTCGACGACCTGCGGAAATCGCTGCGTGCCTTGATGTGGCGGCAGATGGGCATCACCCGCACCGCGGCTGACCTCGAGGAGGCCGCGGTCCAGGTCGACCACTGGTGCCGGTACGTCTTGCCCCCCGTCTTTGACGACCCCGCCGGATGGACCATGCAGAACATGCTGATCACGGCCCGGCTGATGATTGCCGCCGCCAGCGAGCGGAAGGAGTCCCGCGGGGTGCACTCCCGGTCCGACTTCCCCGCGGCCGATCCGGCCTGGAGCCATCACATCAGCATGCAGTGCCCGACCGATCAGGGCTTGCCATCCGGCGGACCGTCCACCAAGAGGTTGCGGGCCGAGCCGTGATCCGCGGACTGATCAAATCGCCGCCGCAAACCCCTGGCTTCAGCTATGGGGTGAGGCGGTCCCCACGCGTAATTAAACGAGTGTCGATAATTGTAAACGTCGGTTGCGATCGAGCTGGTCTTTGGTACGATGCGCTCAGCTCTTTGGCAACTCGATGTTGGCGGTTGTGGGGAGAAGGTCCCCACGTAAAACATCAACCATGACCGAAGGCACAAACTGCCGTCGTCTGTCGTGAGACATGCGGCCGGTGGTGTGGACTTCTCACAAACCTTGCGGCGGATTTCGATCCGTGGTCTGCGGGGTTATCCGAGGAGCAGCCACGGAAAAAGGAAAGGTATCGTATCCCTCGCAAGAGGGTTATGCGTAGATGCCAGGACACTGGCCAGGAACGGACTCCTGTAGCTCGGGGTAACCCGAGAAGCCCCTAGCTTTAGCTATGGGGAGTGTCACGATTCGCCACTTCGGTGGGTCCGGGGCCTCGATGGGTCCGAAGGTCATGCGCATAAGGTAGACCGGGGCGTCGCGTTCTTCCGCGCCGAGTACCGAGGATCGGAGCCTCACCCAGTCGTGGACGGGAAGGCCAATCCCCTGGGCCAAAGCCTGCTGGATCGCTGTCATCTGCGCGCCCGTGTCGAGGAGCCCCGGTACCGACAAGGGCCGAGGGGCTTGGAGGCCACGGGCCTTCAGGGCCTCCTTGTGTTCGGGACCTTCCAGATCCGGACGTCGATGATGGGCCCGTCCCTGCCGAGGGGTGTCTCCAGGCGTGGCATCGGCTCAGGGCACCACGTTGGGCAGATAGACCACGGGCTCGGAAGCGACGATCTGCCGAACCAGGAAGGGCACGACCCCGAAGCGCTGGTAGCCTTCCCGCAGCGCTTCGGAACGATCGCGGAAGACGCCGCCGACGTCCGAGCCCTTGATGAGGACGTACTGACCCTCTTGCCTTCGGAGCAACTCCGGCAGGTGGTCACGATAGGTCGCCATCTCTTGGGCCAACGCGGCCAGAGCGACTTCTGTCTCGCTCGGGGCGGGGGACAATTGCCGTGCTTGTTCTCGTGCTTCAATCATGCGCGACCTCCTTGCGTGGGTGCGAATCGCGTGGGGTCGAGCGACTCACGGGCACAGACCAGTTGAGCCTCAGGGACCGTCGGCCACGGTCCAGCAACGCCGCCGGTCGAGACGCAAAGTCGGCTCCCCGTCATCTCGTCGCGCAAGGTTCAGGAACTCCCGCCGCGACAGGTCACGGCAGCCCCATCTTACGAATCCTGCGATCCCCCTGCCAGACCGACAGGACCAGACCCAGCCAAGAGCCGACGATCGCTTTCTGACCGTGCGCTCTCTGCATCGAAAGACGCATCGGTTCTCACCGCCACGACGAAGCCTTCGGAGCAACTCTTGCTCGCCTTGTCAGCGATCCTTGCCTCATCTCCCTCGCGAGACGACCTTGCATACCCTATTACTGTGCATTAGGATAAACTCTTGAGCGGTTTGAACGAGGTGACTCGAGGGTACATTGCCGCAAGAGCGGCGGTTATCGTGTTCTCTACGCCTTTCTGCCTCTCCACGGGACAGTTCTCCTCATCGCCGCGTGGCCCAAGTCGGAGCGTGAGGACCTGGAACGTGATGACTACAAGGCCATCGGAAAGATCATCGCGCGCATTCAAACACATTTGGATCAGGGGAGGAGTTTGTGAGTGAAGGTAAACTCTCGTCGAGGGGCGCACGCATCGCGAAGGCCCTCAATCAGTTTGCCGCCGACCTCGCCGCGGGCACTCCGATGGAGACGAAGTACACGGTGCGGCAGGTGAGGGTCATTCCGAAGCCTTCGCTCTATCCCCCGGCACGAGTGCGAGCTGTGCGGGAGCTCATCGGGGCAAGCCAAGAGGTCTTCGCACAGTTGTTGGCGGTGAGTCCTATGACAATCCGATCATGGGAGCAGGGTTTACGTCACCCCTCCCCGATCGCACGGCGCTTTCTCGACGAAATCGAAATGGCACCGGGCCACTTCCGGGGACGCATTCTCACCGCCGCGGTTGATGCGGGGCGGTCAAACCGGACGCGACCAGCCGGCGAGCACGGGAAAAACCATTAGCGCCAAAGTCAATGAAGGCTTGGCGACCAATTGGCTCCGAATGCGAGGGCGTTTCTTGCCCCCTAGGAGGCAATTAAACATGAGCAATCTATTATCAATAGCCAGTTGTGCCCGTCGGCCGGGGCGTCAGGGCGCCATGGCACTCAAGAGGGTATCGACCGCATCGTCCAGCGGCTTCGGAGTAAAGTGAGGGAGGTACTTGAAGCGGATCACCCCCTTCTCGTCCAGGACGATGATCGTGGGCCAGCCGTGCACGTCCCAGCGCGACGCGAGCGGAGTCGCGGTTGATTTCCAGAAGGGCAAACGGCCGGTCCTCGAGACGTGAGAGGGGCCGACATAACGGCGAACTCGACTGGGTCAAGCGGACGGCAAGCGAGCTGAAGCTGGAACACACCGTTCGTCCGGAGGGCCGGCCGCCCAGGCGGGACGAACCGGGCGCTAGAACGAAAAACTGGCTGCGTCCCTGTTTCCGGTCCCCGGACGTCAGAGGTCGGCATCGGTCAGTCCGGCGTCACGCATGATGCTCCGTTGCGTCCTGGGCTTGAGGTCGGCGTTGCCATGGACCGGGACCGAGGTTCTGCGGCCGGAGTCGGGGTGTCGATAGATATGATGGCTGCCGGAGATGCGGGCCAGCCGCCAGCCTCGTGACCCCAGGAGCTGGCACATCCGCTTACCGGAGACGGGCTTCACGCAGCCCCCTCCTCGGCGGAGTGCCGGTCCATGGCTTCGTCATGCGCCGAGACCAGCCATCCCTCGGCGGCCTCGCGGAGGTTGGCCTGGATCTCCTCCAGGGTTTCGCCCTGGGTATAGCAGCCCGGCAGCGCCGGCACCTCGGCCGAATAACCTCCGGCTTCGGGCTCGGGGTAAACCAGTGCCGTCAAGGTGATGGTGAATTGCACGGGAATCGGGGCAGCCTCGTCCTTCATGGTTCACCTCCTTGGTCCCCATTATAATCGTAGTCGTCGACTCGGGATGAAGACGGTCCACGCTCCGACCGGGCGGCCGAGGTCATCGCCCCAGGTCCTGCACCCCGCCGCGGCTGCTCCGTTGCTGCTCGATCCCCTGACATCACGCTGCCGGAAGCACCTCGAGAACGCGCCGGATGCATACCGCCAGCCGATCGGCGGACTCAAGGGCTCGCGCATGCAGATTCCAGAAGTCCTTCAAGGCCGAGGGCCGATGCCAGATTGCCCGCAAGGCGACGCCCATGCGATAACTGCCCGAATGAGCCAGCAGCCGGGCCACTTCGGCGGGAAGCTCGGCACTGGCGTCGTCGCTGATCACCCGGATCGCAAGGAACCGCAACGAGCGCTCGTGAGCCAGCAGGGCCACCGTCGAGGTTTCCATGTCGATCAGGTCGGCGCCATGCAACTGGCGCAGGCCGGCCTTCTCGGCAGGGCGGGCGATCAGCCGATTGACGGTGAGCAGGCGGCCTTGCGTGCGCTTTACGCCGGGCAAAGTCGGGATCGACGCCTCGATCGCGATGAGGTTGCCTTCGAGGTCGATCACCTGGTGGGGGATCACCAGATCGTTGCGCGCGAGAGCCGGATCGAGTCCCCCCGCGAAGCCCGCGGAGATGATCCATCGTGGGCGATGACCAGCGATCAAGACCTCGGTTCCGTGGCGGGCCGCAGCCTTGCCGGCTCCAGTGAGGACCACCGCGACAATCTTACCGGCAAGCTCCCCCTCAATGATCGAATGGGTCTGTGCGGTGTATTTGCGGACCCTTTTCAGGCTGTCGCATAGGTAACCCGCCTCGATCGCCAGGGCCATGACGATGCCAACGTCCGCCGGCACGGGAGCAGGGGCCAGTGGCTGCGCGTCAGGGTTTTTCATTCGCGAAAGCGGCGCTCGATCATCCACCCCGAAAGTCTGCCCGGCGGCTCGCGAGGTCGAGATCGGGCCGGCTCACAGCAATTGCCATTTTACCATCTTCAGGGTGTCGCCGAGACGGCCGTTGACCCCCAGCGCGGCGGTTGTTTCGAAACCCGAGTGCATCATGCAGTTCTCGCACCTCGGATCGTTGCCGGGACCATAATTCTCCCAGGGCGTCTTGTTCAAAAGGTCGGAGAAGCTGCCGTGGTGGATATCGGTGATCAGGTAGCAGGGGCCCTTCCAACCCTTGATGTTGCGGGTCGGGTTGGCCCAGGCGGTGCACGAGAGCTCGCGCTTGCCCATGAGAAATTCGAGGTAGAGCGGCGAGGAGTAGAACTTGTATTTCCGGAACATGGCCTCGGCCGACCGGAACTTGGCCCGGATGTCGGCCCGGGTCATGAAGATCTCCTTGGAGCCGACGGCCGCGTAACTGTAGCCCGGCGAGATCAGGAAGCCATCGACGTCGATCGAGGTCAGATAAGCGAAGAGCTCGTCGAGCTCTTGCATCTCGGTCTCCACGAAGACGGTCGTGTTGGTGCAGACCATGAAACCGGCTTCCTTGGCGGCCTTGATGCCGTCGATGGCCGCGTCGAAGACGCCCTCGCGCTCCACGGCGATATCGTGGCTCTTCCGCATCCCGTCGAGATGGACGTTGAAGAAGAACCGGCGGTGGGGCGTGAACTCCGCGATCTTCTTGCGGATGAACATGCCGTTGGTGCAAAGATAGACGACCTTCTTCCGCTCCAGGATCTTGGCGACCAGCTCGCCGATTCCCGGATAGATCGTCGGCTCGCCGCCGCAGATCGAGACCACGGGGGCGCCACACTCGTCCACCGAATCAAGACATTCCTGGATCGACAATTTTTGCTTGATTGTCGTTTCATACTCGCGAATCCGACCGCAGCCGGTGCAGGTCAGGTTGCAGGCGTGCAGCGGCTCGAGCATCAGGACCATCGGGAACTTCTCGGTCCGCGCCGCTTTCTTGCGGGCGACATAACTCGCGATGCGAGTGGTCATTTCGAGGGGAAATCGCATGCAGCCTCACCTCCAGGAAACATGGTAGGGAGCAAGATCCGATGAACCGTTGTGCCGAACGGCGATCGGAACGATCAGGACGTTCCAGTGTCGGCCGCTCCGCTCAGTTCAGTCAAGCGGCCTGGGCTGAGCCGGGATCCGGCAGGCCAAGGCGGCCGTCGAGTGGCCAAGCGGTCGAGCCATCGCCTGGCGGTAGCGTGAGATCGCCATCAGCGGAAAGTAGACCCGGTAGAGATGGTACTTGAGGTAGAACACCCTGGGGAAGCCGGTACCGGTGAAGTTGGCCTCATCCCAGGAGCCGTCGGGGGATTGCGTCTCGAGCAGGTACTGGATGCCGCGGCTGGCGGCCTCGCCCGAGGCCCGCCCGGCGGCGATCAGACCCAGTGTCGCCCAGGCTGTTTGCGAGGCGCTTGGGCTTCCGGTCCCCATCAGCTCCGGTTCGTCATAGCTGCGGCAGGTCTCTCCCCAGCCCCCGCACGGCTGCTGGACCGACTCCAGCCAGTCGGCCGCCCTGACCAGGGCATGGTGATTCATGGGATAGCCGATGGCCTTCAGCCCTTGCAGGACCTGCCAGGTTCCGTAGATGTAGTTCACGCCCCAACGCCCGTACCAGCAGCCCTGCGGCTCCTGGGTTTTCCAGAGATATTCCAGGCCCCGCGCGACGGCGGGGTGATCGGCATGGTGGCCCAGCGTGCCCAGCAGCTCGATGATGCGCGCGGTGATGTCGGCGCAGCTCGGGTCGAGCATCGCGTTGTGGTCGGCAAACGGGACCTTGGTCAGAACCTGGTTATCGATGTCAACGTCGAAGGCAGCCCATCCGCCGTCGCGATTCTGCATCGAGAGCAGCCAGCTCGTGCCGCGGCAGACGGCCTCTTGGACCGGGGTATCGTCCGCCTCCGGAGACCGCAAGAGTGCCATCAAGACCATGGCCGTGTCGTCGATGTCCGGGTAAAACTCATTGCGATACTGAAAGTGCCAGCCGGAAGGCTCGACTCCGGGACGGCGCGTCTGCCAGTCACCGGGATTGCGGACCTCCTTCTCGACCAGCCAGGCGACGGCGCGGGCCACCGCAGACTCATCGTCGGGCTGCCGGCAGTCCGACAGTGCGATCGTGGCGATGGCCGTGTCCCAGACCGGCGACAGACAGGGTTGCATCCGGGCCCGATCTCCCTCCTCGATCCGCAAGTCGTCGAGCTGCCGCCAGGCCCAGAGCACGGCCGGCGAATCCGGGTCGTAACCCAGGCAATGGAGAGCGACGATCGTGTAGATCATCGGCGGGAAGATGGCACCGAGCCCATCGGTGTTCTCGAAGTGCTCGAGCATCCAGCGGTGGGCCGCCTTGATTGCGGGCCGCCGCCAGGCCGCGGGAACCCAGCGATCCGACCACTTGAGAACCCGATCGACCCCTACAAAGAAGCTCGACCAGGAGAAAAACCCCTCCGAGCCGCGGGGCCGCGTCCCCTGCCCTTCGAGGAACAATTCGCCGATCCCGCGCTCCGGCTCGATCATCCGGACCGGCTTGAAATGCGACATGACCGAAAGCGGCACCACGATGGTGCGCGTCCATGCCGACATCGCGCTCAAGCTAAAGTTCAGCCGCGACGGGACCAGCACCAGCTCTGGCGGAACGCTCGGGCACTCGTCATAACCGATCTGTCCCAGGAGTGCCAGGTAAAAGCGAGTGAAACTATTGCACGCATTAGCACCTCCTAACTCCAGGATGGCCTTCCGGGCACGCACAAGGGCAGGATCGTCGGGCGAATAACCCACCAGCTTCAGTGCGAAGTATGCCTTCACCGAGGCGCTGACCTCGGCGGGGCCACCCGGGTAAATCGACCATCCTCCCTCGGAAAGCTGGTGATCGAGGATATGGCGGGCGCATGGTTCGCAGACCGGGGCGCTCTCGCGCCCCAGAAACGCCAGCAAGAGAAGATATTCCGATTCGAGGATCGTGTCACCCTCGAGCTCGCCAACCCAGTGACCGTCGGCGTTCTGCCGGGACAAGAGCCAGGTCCGGGTCCGATCCTGCGCGGCCTCGACGTCGTTCGTTGCAAGAAGGGGGTTCCAGCGTGAAGACAGACGATGCATGAAATGATCCGCGGACCTGGGGGATACGCCTTCATCCTTGTTGGCGATCATGCGTTCCAGACCCTCTCTCTCGACTCGAGATCACTTACGATTGGCAAGTCATCATTACTACAAGTCATTGGGCCGGCAGGATTGATCTGTAGCCCACCTGCTCGCGCTCGCGGCACATCCTAAGCGCCGGTCCGAGAGTCGATCAAGGTCAACCCCACCATGATTTTGCGACTTTTTTTCGCGAAACATCCAAAAACCAACTGAATATTTTACCTATGTTTTTCAGTCTTCCTGCATGACGCAGACTTGGGAGGCTGGAGTGTGTCTGTTGCAGGCGATCCCTCCCCCGATCCGGCGTGAACTCAATCAGCCGGGGAAGATCGGGGTCGCACGAGCAAGCAAGCTCGGACATCGAGGGTCGCGGTCGAGCTGAACCTTCGCGGTCACTCGGGGTGGAAGACCGGTTCCAGGCGGAAGTCGCGGAGCAGTGGCATTGATCGAAGGATGGCCTGCAGCCGGTTGGGGTCGTCGCCGTCTGGAAGGGTTCCCTGGATCTCGAGAGTATCACCCCGGACCCGAACGCGGTCCACGTGAGCAAGCTCACCGACGTGGCGGCGGATCTGCGAGGTCAGGTAGGGCTCGAGGTCTTCAGGACGGCCCTTCTGCCGTAGCGGGTTGGGATGATTCTCGTCGGGAACCTGAAATTGCAGTTGATCGGCGATCTCGCGGACGCCCGGGGTCTGTTCGACGGTGCGATACGCGAGCATGGCCTCGTAAGCCGAGGGAACCTTGCCGGCGAGGGTCACGACATCTCCCCGAGACTGGACCGAGATCGGCAGCCCGGCGAGCGGGGCGCGTCGCGCCAGGGAGTCGGCGACCCGCCGCGTCAGCCTTTGTCCGTCGCGAGCCATCGCCAGATCGGGCGTCACGGGCTTGCGGGGCTCGGCGTCGGGTCGAGGGGCCAGAACGGCCTTTGGCTCGGGCCGGGCCGGCTGAGCTATCACTTCGGGATGGGGCGGATTCGGCCTCTCCTGCACGTCGGGTCGGAGCACCGGTTGGGGAGGCGGAGGGGGCGTTTCGGACGTCGGCTGCGTCTGCGTGGCCACGCGCAGCTCGCTGAAGACCTGGGATACGCCCGGCGTGTTTCTGGCCTCGTCCTCGATGATTTGCTTATCAAGCTCGCTGGCCACGACGCCGCTCAGGTGAACCTGTCCCGCCATGTCCACCGTCAACTGGAAATTCCCCTTGATCGGAGCTTGCTCACGGGGCAGCGGCTGTCGCTGGGCGGTTCCTGACGCTTCCGGGAAACCGGTTGCTCCCGGCCCCGGCGCACCGGGCACGGTGCCCTGAGCCATACCCGCCTGACAGACTCTGGGGTCCGGGTTGCCGGACGTCGCCCAGGGGGGAAAGCTGACCAACGGGGGTTCGAAGCCAAAGAAGGGATCGTCGAGGCGACCGAAGAGTGGCGGCGGATAGACGAAATACGGGGCCGATCCTACCAGCGAACCAGCAGCCGGCGATGACCACGGCCCGCCTACAGCCTGTGCAAGGGCTACCCGGTGCGCCTCGGCCGTGTCGATCACCAAGTCATCGCGCACGGGGTAACCGAGATCGATGACCGTGCGGACGGCCATATCGTGGATGACTCTCGTTCCGACCTTTCCTGCCAGCACCACCGCACCGTTGCGCCAGGCAGCGGTGATCGGGTAAGGGGCCGTATAGGGGTTGGCCCGGATCGCGCTCAAGACGATCGCGTCAGGCTGATCCGAACGCGCTGCCGGCGGCACTCGGTAGCCAGGTGGATACCCTTGTTGACCTCGTGCCACGGGGACCTGGACCAGAGCTTGGGCGACGGCGACCAGGCACATGAAGCCCACATGAGAATGCCGATCCATGAGGGGACGTCCTTCGTAGCAAGAAACGGCAACGAACGGACTTGTAGCCTTCGCTGAAGTCTACGGCCGACGAGGCTCAAGGACAAGGCGGAATCGCTCTCTCGAATAGTGGCGAGTGGCGAGTGGCGAGTGGCGAGTGGCGAGTGGCGAGTGGCGAGTGGCGAGAAATGAATTGGGAGATCCTTACTCACCACTCGCAACTCGCAACTCGCCACTATTCCGAGCCACTTCCTATCTGAGCTCGATCGGGTCGATTTCCAGCTTGCCCTGAATGCGGGCAATGGGCAGGAACGCCTCGAACGGCGCGACGCCTTCCAGGCTGGTGTCGGCCAGCTTGATGTGGGTCGCATCGACGCTGGACTGGTCCCAGGAGGAGTCAAGTGCCACCCATCGCTGGTTGACGTACACCTCGTGCCAGACGTGGTAGCCGAAGCCCTTGAGCTTCTGCTTTGTGTTGTCCACGTAGAGCAACCCGATCGCAACCCGCGAGGGAATGCCGACGGCGCGGGACATGGCAGCGGCCAGAACGGCATGCTCGGAGCAGTCTCCGCTCAGGTTGCGGGCGACCTCGCCGGCCGGCGCGAAGGCAATCGCGAAGTTCTTGTCCCGGATGTTCTCGAACACCCAGTGCTCGATCTGGACAGCTCTGTCCCAGGGGTTTTGCTTGGCGCCGGCTACCCGTTTAGCCAGTGTTTTGACCCGGTCGTCCTCGCTCGTGATGATGCCGTTGGGCCGGAGATACGTTGCATCCACTTCAAGGGGACCGGCCGTACCGTCGCCGGGGCCGGCCGCGAACACGTTCATGACCAGCGAGTTCTTGTCCGGCCCAGGCTGAATGGACTGACGTCCGTCGGATGGGAAGATCTGGGCAGGGTCTCCATCCTTGAGGGTGAGGCGGTACTGCACGTAACGCTTTTGGCGGGGATCGGGGATGATCTTGTTTATGGCGATCATCGTGCTGCGAATTTCGTCGAACTTCGCGTTGCCACGCGGCACCGGCGCGATGGCGCCCTCCTTGGTCGTGCGGTACATCACAATGCCGCCCATCATGTCGCTCTCGAGCTTGAGCACCTGGCCACCCGAATCGGCCCAGAGTGTCGCGTCGAGCACGGGTTGGGGCTTGCCATCGAGCGAAGCGGTCTGCTCGACCTTTCGGAGAGGACGTCTGGAGCCGTCACCCAGAGGGATCTCGGAGATCGTCCCGGCCTTGAAGGTGAAGTCCACCACGCGATTGAGGTCCGGGATATACATTTTGATCGCCCGCGTCTCGCCTTCGCCCATGGGCTTGCGCGCCATGCTTTGCTCGGCGGCATAGGGGCCGCGAATCTCGTGGCCCCAGGGGATGGTCACCTCCTGGCGCTGGCCTGTCCCTTCCATGATCAAGTTCATCTCGCCCTTGATGGCGTCGCCGTAGACACGGATCTCGTTGTCACTCGTCAGCGTCCGGGTGTCGAGCCGAAGCACCTCTCCCTCCGGCGTCTCGATCGTCCCGTACATCATCTTCATGGTCACCGTGTCATTGAGCCGAGCGAACGTGTACACCTGATCTTGACGGATCCGGTACAACTCGCGGCCCTTCTCGCTGACCTTCTCGACGAAAGTGTGGACGTGACCGATCTTGTTCCCCTTGAGGAAGACCGCGTCCCAGGCCTCCTGTGCTCGGGCCGGCGGACCCGCGAGGAGCAGCAACCCCGCGCAGAGGATGATGCAAGCCGGGACTGGTTTGCGAGGAGGTCTGTGGAACATGCGATGGCCCCTTCCAGGTCCGTAGTCCGGGTCCAAGGAGAAGAGAGAACGCCGAGCGGTGGTTGCCCAGGTAAGGATACCACCCACTATGCTCGAAAGACCGAGTCGCCTCAAGTTCAACCGGTCGATCACCGAGGTATTGAAAGTTGCCAAAGCTAGGCCGCTACGTGGTCGGTAGCCTGAAACAACCTCGCATCTGACGCGCAAACCAAAGATCGATCAGTGGCTTGTGCTGACCCTGGGGGCTGACCCACAAATTCCTGGGCTCGGACATGCTGACCCATGCTGGTTTTTTCTGTACGTGCAGTCTATGCTCATTGAGTCGAGTTGACGCTGGACAGGAATCCACGCAGGGGCGACGACGGCCAACCCAAACGCGCGACGCGGCTGTCAACAGGTCGATCATCTCCGGCCTTATCGATCAAGCCGTTGCCCAGTATACTCGGGAAATCGGCGTCCAGGATGCGCCTCCGGCCCGCACGGCCTGAACCCGGGAGCGAACCTCATGTCCACGATCGTACAGCCGATCACGGTTGAGCAGTATGACCGGATGATCGAGGTCGGAATCATCGGCGAGCATGACCAGGTTGAACTGATTGAAGGGAGGCTGGTGCCAAAGATGGGCAGAAAACGGCCTCACATCCAGGCGGGCAAGAGATCCTTCAGGGCGTTCTCGAGGATCCTGCCCCCGGGATGGCACGTCGCCAAGGAAGATCCGATTGTCGCCTCCGATCTGAGCAAGCCCGAACCAGATC
>JBAUOX010001240.1:0-2358 GCA_049579985.1 Isosphaeraceae bacterium
GAAAAAAGACCAGACGCCGCCGACTTTCCCCCCCTTGCGAAGGGGGGGTAGGGGGGGTGAAAGTTGCGGCGCATGCAATGCATCTGAAAACCGCACTAGGGCGATTTTCTCCGGCGAGTATTCGCGACGTCTCATGGCTGGAACCCTCGAGGGACAGCCGTCCTTCCAGGAACCCGGATCTCAATGATGCAGATTCATCTTCCCGAGCATCTCGATGAAACGGAAGGCCGCCGGCCCCAGGATCACGACGAAAACGGCCGGCAAGATGAAAAAGAGCGTGGGGAAGAGTACCTTGGTCGCCGCCACCGCGGCCTTTTCCTCGGCGCGCTGATACCGCTTGTGCCGGAGAGACTCCGAGTGGACCCGGAGTGACTTGACCAGGCTCGCCCCCAACCGCTCCGACTGGAGAATGACCGAGGCCAGGCTGCGCACTTCCTCGAGATCGGTCCGCTCACCCATTTTCTTCAAGGCCTCGCCCGATGTCAGACCGAGCTGAACCTCCCGCTGCACGATGGCTAGCTCGGCGGCCAGCGCGGGATGTGCCGTCTTCAGCTCGGTGGAAACCCGCTTCAAGCCGGCCGACAAGCTGAGCCCGCCTTCGAGGCAGATGACCAGGACGTCGAGGGCGTCGGGCAGCGCGCGCCGAAAATTGCTCTGCCGCTTGCGCTTCGTCTGGTCAAGCCAAAAGCTCGGGCCGATCAGCCCGACAATTACCAGGCAGCCTCCGACGACCAGTCCCTGCCGCAAGGTCACAACTCCCATCAAGCCGGCAGCCGCGCCGAGGAATATCGGGGCGATCATGAGCAACGCCTTGACGCCGAGGAAGACGACCATGGCCTGGCGGCGATACAGCCCGGCATGGATCAACCGCGTCTGGAGCTTGGTCCTCTCCTCCTCGTCCTTGGGGATGAATGGGGTGCCCATCTTGGGCAGGGTCGTCGATGCGATTTTCCCCAGAGTGATCAAGTCCGTCTCCGGCCCCCCCTCTCCGGAAAGGTCGCGGAGCCGCGCGTTGAGGCGGGTTCGCCGGCCCCCCACCAGCAGGGAGACCAGGAGTACCAGGCTGCTGACCATCACAAACGCAGCCATGGCGACGGGATTACTCGTGAGCATGGGGGGAATCCCCTTAGAAGTCGAAATTGACGATCTTCCGGATCCACAGGCCGCCGATCGTCTCGCTGATCGCGGTCGTCCAGATCAACGAGGGGTGTTCCAGGAGCAGGCCGGCATACGAGCGGTTCATGAACAACATAAGCAGAAACAACCCCGGGGGAAGGCCGAGCAGGACCATGGCCTGCATCCGCCCCTCGGCGGTCAGGGCCTGGATCTTGCCCCGCAGCTTGTAACGCTCGCGAATGATATGAGAAAGCTTGTCCAGGAGCTCGGCCAGGTTGCCGCCGGTCTGCTGCTGGACGAGCATGGCGAGCACGAAGATCTTCAATTCCAGCAGGCCGGTGCGACGAGCCAGCTCGCGGAGGGCCGTCTCGGGGGCAAGTCCCAGGTTCTGCTGCTCGAAGCAGAAGGCGAACTCAGTGGCGATCGGCGGTGAGAACTCATCGGCGACCGTCTGCAGCCCCTGCGACATGGTCTGGCCGGCGCGGATGACCCGCGACATCAGGTCGAAGGCTTCGGGAAGCTGCGACAGCAGCTTCTCGGAGCGCGCGTTCCGCTTGAGCTTGACGAAGTAGATCGGCCCGGCGGCCCCGACGACCGCCCCGACGGCGGCGACCAGGATGTTGTGGCGGATCAGGCCGCCCAGCAAACCCAGGCCCAGTGAGGTTCCCACCATGATCGTCAACAGCGTGGAGGGGGTCAAATCGAGCCCCGACTGCTCGACCATCGCCTCGAACCGCTGCCCGAGGCTTGGCCGCTCCGCTTCGTCCCCCGCCACATCGGCCGCAAGAGCGCGGTTATCCTTGAACAGCAGCGACTTCTGGGCCCGGGCCCGGGCCCGTTTGCGAAACTCCTCGTCCACCCGTCGGCTGACCCTCGACCGATCGCGGAGGTAGACATCCGACACGATTGAGTAGAGGCCCGCGCAGGCCGTAACCACGGCGGCGAAGGTCAAGAAGGTGAGGAAGGCAGGATTCACGGTCGGGCTCTCCGCAACTGCTGGGACCGAAAGGACGAAGACATTGACAGCCCACCCTCTCTCCGAGGAGAGAATGGGCCGGTGAAAAGTTGGTGTTGACCGTACTGGAGGAACGGTTTCGAGAGGCGTGTTTTTGTTGCGCGCGATCGAACGACGGCGCGAGCGACCGATCCTTTTCCCCCCCTTGCGAAGGGGGGGCCAGGGGGGGTGGGGGCGGGAACCTTGGAAATCGAAAACGGTTCTTCTCGCCTCGCGAGAGGGATGCG
>JBAUOX010001241.1:0-9933 GCA_049579985.1 Isosphaeraceae bacterium
GCATCCGGGGCGTTGTGACCCACGGCGCAGGTCGGGGCGCGGGGCTGGGCATTCCGACGATCAACGTCGACGGCATCGATACCCTGATCCCGCTCGACGGCGTCTATGCCGCCAGAGTCTTCGTTCCCGGAGCGGAGTCGCAACCTGGGGCCTGGGCGGCCGCCTGCAACATCGGCCCGAACCCGACCTTCGGCGAGCAGATCCGCAAGGTCGAAGCCCATCTCATCGGCTTCGCCGGCGACCTCTACGGCCGCTCCGTGGAACTCGATTTCCTGGCGCGCCTGCGTTCGACCCGAGCCTTCGCCAACCTTGACGACCTGCTGAGCCAGATTCGCTCTGACATCGAGAGAACACGGCAGATCTGCGAGACGTAGCGCATGATCCGGGAGCAACAGCGGCAGCAGTCTGCCAGTGGATTTCGGATTGGCAGAACCATTCCGCTCGGCTGCCTTGCTCGGTATCATGCATAGCGCAAACTCAATCTTGCGGGCGAGTTTCGCCCCTTATCATCCCTCTATCTCCAGGGCGTTGAGAGTTGCCCGACAATGACAATGGCGAGCTCCGTCACGATCGGTTCCAGGCCGGATTGCGACTTGGTGGTCAACGTCCCCTCGGTTTCCGGACGCCACTGTCGCCTGACCCGCGATGAGACTGGGTTCGTTCTCGAGGATTTGAATTCGACCAACGGAACCTTCGTCAACGGCGAGCGCATCCGCGGCGCGGTTCGTGTCAGGCTCACGGCGACCGATACAATTCATCTGGGAAGCCATGCCCTCTCCGCTGAACGGCTGCTATCACTCATCGACCGTCAGCCCGCGCCGGCAATTTCATTTCGCGGCGCCGAGATGGTCATCGGCCGCATCCCGGGCTGCGACCAGGTGATCGATCTTCCCATGATCTCCTCGCGCCACGCGCGTCTCTTCCGCGAGGGCGACCGGATCCTGATCGAAGATCTTCGTTCTTCGAACGGAACCTTCGTCAATGGGACTCGGGTTGAAGGGCCGGTCGTGCTCAATTCCGGTGACGAGGTTGGCCTGGGGAGCCATCTTGTCACCCTGGCCGCGGATTCGTGGACGCAGGCGGACGTCGTTCAGCCGGCTAGGCCAGGGCAACCCGTTTCCGAGACGCCGCAGTCGTTCGTTCCGTCCCTAACCGAAATTGCAACCTCGTCATCCACGAGCATCCCGGCGACGGAACTCGCCGGGATTCTGAGCCGTCCCTGGCCCCTGGTGGCCTTACTTGCCCAGGCTCCCCTGGCCGCCTTCCTGATCGTTGGCTTGGTGAGGACGAAGTCTCCCGCTCCGATCCTGTTCTGGCTCGGCCTTGCCGCGATCTGGTTTGGTCTGGCCGATGCCGTTCTCGGAAACCTGCTCGACCCGACCCGACTTCGCGCCGGGCTGTCCCCGGAGGGTGCCCCGGCGCTCGCTCTCCGGTTGCTGATGCTGGCGGCCCTTTGCGCTCTTCAGTGCCTGCTCGCCTGGGCGATCGTCGCGAACACGGCGGCTTTGAAGGCTCCTGGCCTTCCAGTTTTCGTCCTGCTGATCCTGGCTTCGGCCGTTGGTCTGGCCCTGGGCCTGTTGATCGTCGTCCTGTCCCCGCGACCGACTTTGGCATGGGCAATCCTGCCGGTGGTCATGCTTCTCATGTGGCTTTTCGGTGGCCAGTGGCGACCCGTGCATCCGATCTCCGCAGTGGCCGGGGCGGTCTCCAGTTTCATGCCCTCGCGATGGGCGTTCGAGGGATTGGTCTTGCTCGAGGCGGACCGGAGGCTGGCGGTTGCAAATACCGGCGGATCGGACCCGGTCATCGACCACGATCTCGCGGAGGAATATTTTCCGGCCGAGACCGACCGCATGGGTGTGAAAGCCGATGCCATGGCCCTGGGAGCCATGTTCATTGGCTTGGCGGCGGCGGTGGCGTTCATTTCGGCGTCGTTAAAACCTGGTCGATGAACGACTCCAGGTCGTCCAGACGCATCCACGCGGCCGTATGCGCCCGCAGGTGATTTTCTACCGGTGACGAGCCAGGGCGAGGCTCGTACTTGGCTCGACCATCGTTGAATTCGTGCGCCTCGGCATAGCCCTTGAGCTTCCGGAGGAACTTGAGCGCTTCGTACCGCGTATGGTCGAGTCCTATGAGTTGACGATACGCCCACTGATCGGCCGCGAACTCCTGCTTGTCCAGATACCCTAAAGGGAGGATAAAAAAATAGACCTTCTCCAATGTTCCCATCTTGATCTTCTGAACGCCAGGATCCTGAAGACACTGAATCATGTGGTGGAGGTCGACATGGGCGATTTCATGCGCCAGGATGAACTGAAGGATGACGTTTTCGTCCTCGCCGATGAAACCGAACAAACCACGAGACAGGTAGACATAGCCTCCGGGATGAGAGAACGCGTTGACGGCCTCGGAATCCAGGATGGTGAAGGTGTACCTGACGTCTCTTCTCGAGACTCTTGCCAGCAGCGGCTTGGCCGCCGCGTGAACGCGCTCCCGCCAGGGCCCTCCTGACGCCGGTGGATTAAAGCGCATGATCATGTTGTGCAGATCTTCGCCGAGACGCATTTCATCCTGGTCGCTGAGGTTCGACAGCTCCCAGTTCTTCTTGACCTCCGGCTGGCTCCAGAACTGGTCGAGCTTAGCGAGCCTGGCGTCGGGGGTGATGGCGCTGGCTGGCTTGAGCATGGCGACCTGAGGGGGCTGTGTTGCGACCTGTTTCGACTCAGCCGCCAAGGGCACGCCGGGCTTGGCGCCAGTGGTCTCGGCGGCCGGTGCGGCCGGAGTGGGAGCAGGAGCAGGAGCGGTCGCCACTTTGTCGCGTCCCTCAGCGCGTTGCTGTTCAGGTGCTCGAGGCGGTGCGACATCCGCCTTCGGCAATTCGACCGTCACTGCGGTGTGCTCACGGACCGGGTTGTCAGTGACGGCTGCCGTCGGCCTGGCCTGCTTGAGGCTGTTGCGATAGGACTGGCCTTCGCTGCGAACGAGCCACACCGAGAGAGCGACGTAAAGACATGCGAGCACCGCGCCGATTGTACTCTTGACCATTGTGATCCCACCCTATTTCAGTTCTTCGCCGGGTCGTCCTGGACCGCCAACCCGACCGAGACTTGATTTTTCTGCTCGCCGAGCTTGGCGTAAAGTTGGGGAAAAAGCTCTTTCTCGTCGGGAGTCCCGGCATCGGCAAATTGCAGGTCGTGCCTCAGCATGAACACCCTCAGATCGTTCACGGTGGTCCCGGCGTACCTGTCGAGCTCACCGAGTGCCTGTTCGACCTTTTGGGTCTTGAGCATCTCCACTGTCGCTCTCATCTCCTTCAAGCGTTCCCTGGCCTCGAAGTAAAGCGTGTCCGAAATCTTCCCGACCACCTTCTCCAACGTGTATTCCAGGTTATCAACGGTCTTCCGGACGGCTATGATGGATTCAAGTTGCATCTTGCCTTTGTATTGCTGCTCGAGGGCGTTGTCGAGGGCCTTCTCGAATTCTCGTCGATCTCGATCGAACTGGTTGTCCTGGAATGCGACGGGCCATTTCCCCTTGTCTTTTGCCGTGAGCCGCGCGATCGAGAAACTCTTCACCCCTTTTGCGCCGAGCTTGAAGGGGATTCGCCTGACCTCATCCACCGAGAGTGGCACCGCGACCGAACGGGAAGAGCTCTCCTGGATCTTGGGGTTGTTCAGTTGTTCCAGGACCGCGTTGAGTGCGTCCCCCTTCCTGACATCGCGTGCCTCCGGGTTCTGAGCGATGCGCTGGTGGTTCTTGTTGTAGTTCTCCTTGTCCTTCTCCGCCATCGTTGCGCGGTGTTCGGCATTCATGCGGTTCTCGTTCATGAGGCAGGCGTACACGTACTCATTGATTCTCATGGCCCTCTCGGCGTTGATGGAATTCGCCTCGGCCGTCTGACGGTTGTAAACCCCCATGCCAAGCGCCGCGGCGCCCACACCCCGGAGGTAATCTCCCTCGGCTGTCGAGCCGGGCCCGACGAAGTTCATTTGCGCCAAGGCGTTGGAGCCCATCAAGGCAAGAAGTGCCAGAGGCGTGAGAATCGCTCGTAACATGCTGTCCTCCCGAGTTGCCACCGAAAAAAGACATTATTAGCCACGGATGAAACACGGATGAAACACGGATAAAGGCAGTTGAGCAGGAGAATCGGATGAGTTTGACGCCGATTGTTACGATTGTCAGTAAATGAATCGTTTGAATTCTACCTTGGTGCGCCCGAAGTTGACGAGTAGTCCAACCTTGATTCCGGTGGCCTTCAGTTTGTTGAGGAGTTGAGCTTCGTCGGCCGGCTGGTACTCCTTGGCGACTTTGAGCTCGACAATGACCTGGTCGGCGACCAGCAGGTCGGCCTGGTAATCCCCGACAACGACTCCCTTGTACGTCACCTTGATCTTGCTCTCCGTCTCGGCCTTCAGCCCCCGGGCGATCAGCTCGACCTGCATCGCCCGCTGATAGACTTTCTCCAGGAACCCGTACCCCAGAACCGAATGCACCTCGAACGCGGCCCCCACAATCTGCTCGGTAATTTCACCATGCTCCAGCGCCATGACAGTCGTACCCCTACTTGATGGACATCCCGCCGAATCGAATCCCTTGCTTTCTTATCCGTGTTTCATCCGTGTTTCATCCGTGGCTCAATTCTCTGGATCTCGTTTCTCGGCCACAGATGAAACACGGATCAAGGCAGTGATTCGGGAGTAACAGAGAACGCCACTATCCAAGGATTGGGCTGATCAGGTCTCGGTGGTCGGGTCATAGGGAACTCGCTTCAGCAAGTGGCTTATTACGCACACGCGCGGCTCGCAGATTGAGCCGGAAGTTCCTCTGCCCTGGACCCGCTGTGCCGGGCTCGCTCCGGCGGCGGCCGGCTGGGCCTTCGCAGCCCGGCGTCACTCATTTCCTTGAGCTCAACGGGCGGACTGAACTCGGGCCAGGCGGAAGCCCAGGTCGTAGTTCCGGCTGACGGGCGTGTCCCTGCTACGGAGCGCCGACCGGCAGTAGCGCGGGTCGTCGAGCCAGCTCCCGCCCCGGAACACCCGGAGCGCGGCCGCGGCAGGCCCCCGCGGATCCTCCACGGGCGACACCTGATAATAGTGCTCGCCGTACCCGTCCCAGCACCACTCACAGATGTTCCCGTGCATGTCAAAGAGGCCAAGAGCGTTGGAACGCTTTTGACCCACCGGATGAGTCTGGCCACCCGAGTTACCACCGTACCAGCCACGCTCGCCCAGACGCCCCTCACTATTCCCGAACGAGTACCGCGACTTGCTGTTCGCTCGACACGCGTACTCCCACTCCACCTCGGTCGGCAAGCGATAACCCGGCCCCGCCCAGTCGGGAACACGCGCCGTTCCCGGCTCGAGCTCGTAGAACGGCTTAAGGCCCTCCTTCTCGCTCAGCTTGTTGCAGAACACCACGGTGTCGAGCCACGAGACGTTCTCCACCGGATCCTGATCGGTAGGCTGGCCCACGACTTTGTCCTTTCCGCCTCCCGTCGATGAGAAGAAACTCGGATTGTTCCCCATCACCGCCTTGTACTGCGTCTGCGTCACCTCGTGAACCCCCAAATAGAAGGGCCGGGTGGTTCGCACCCGGTGCTGGGGCTTTTCATTGCCGCCGGCCTCCTTGTCGTCATCGGGTGAGCCCATCATGAACTCGCCGGCCGGAACCCGCTTGAGCGTCATCCCGATCGAGTTCGTGAGGGTTGAATCGGCGTCGTCATCTTTCGGAAGTTCGTGGGTCGGTTTGGTCGGAGGTACAAGCCGCACGATAAACTTCTCCTTCGAAACGACCACCAACCCGAGCAGCAACACCCCGGCGGCCATCGCCGGCCACAGCCACGGTGGACGGCGATTTAAAGCGGCGGCCGGCGCAGCCTTCTTCACGGGTTCGGTCTCCGCGAAATCGACCAGGATCTTCCACATCGCCTCTGGTCGCGGCGTCTCCACCGGCTTCCGAACTGAGGGCTCGGGGGCCGGCTGTAACTCTGCCGCGGGCCGCGCCGGCACGGGAACCGCGCCGGCCGTTGCCGGTTTCGCATCGGGTCGCCCCGCCTGGGAGAATTCCGGCTTCGATCCCGTGGACCCGACGTTCCCCTTCTTGAAGAACGGGGTTAGCGCCTGCGCCACCTCGGCCGGCGTCTGGTACCGCCTTTCCGGCTCCTTGGCCAACATCTTGGCCACGAGGGCGGCCAACTCGGCGGGCACTTCGGGGCGAATGAAGTTCAAGGGCTTGGCGTCCATCGAATGGTGCGCCTGCAACAATTCGTACAGACTCGGGGCGTCGAACGGCGGGTGGCCGGTCAGGAGGCAGTAGAGCGCGCAGCCCAGGCTGTAGATATCGGCGCGGATGTCGGCCTTCTGGGGGCTCACGGTCTGCTCGGGGGCGATGTAGTGTGGCGTGCCGAGCATCTGGCCCTCGTGGGTCAGGCCGCCGTCGACGGCTCCCTCGCTGGTCACCTTGGCCAGGCCGAAGTCGAGCACCTTGATCACCGGCTTGTTCCCATCGCGAGCCAGCATCAAGTTGTTCGGCTTGATGTCGCGGTGGACCATGCCGTGCTCGTGGGCGTGCTGGAGGCCGAGTGCCGCCTGGTACACGAAATTGCAGGCGTGGGCCACCGACAGCGGGCCGCTCTTCTCGACGAGCTCGGACAGGTCGTAACCATCGACGAACTGCATCGGTAAGACGATGCTCTCACCAACTCGCGTCGCCGAGTATGCGGTGACGATGTTGGGGTGATGGAGCTGCGCCGCGGAGCGGATCTCGCGGAGGAACCGCTCCAGCACCCCCTGGCGGTTCAAGAGGTGGGAGCTGACGACCTTGAGCACCTCCTTCCGCCCCATCATCCGGTTCTCGGCCAGGTAGACGACGCCCATCCCGCCGCGTCCCAACTCGCGAACGATCTGGTAGTCGGGGTGCTCAGCCAGGCCCGGAGGCAACGTGCTGGCCGGTGGAGGCGCGGGTGTGTGCGACTCTACGCCCAGCTTGGACAGTCCCGCCAGCGACGAGCCGACCGGAGGAATCGACTCGGGCCGGGCCTGAGCATCCCGAAGCCGGCCCACGAAGCTGTCCGAGGTGACCTCGGCGACACGGCGGCGGCACGAGTCGCACTCCTTCAGGTGCTTGACAATCGCCTCGGCCAGCAGGTCGTCGAGCTTGCCCAGGCCATAGGACTGCAAGGTCTTGTCGGACGGGTGAGCGGTGGGGGCGGCCATCGCGGGCTCTTTCATTGACCTGGGGACCATCAAACTTGAGATGCGGGCCCTGCGGGCTTGGGCATCGCCGAATGAATCTTGCCTTTATCCGTGTTTCATCCGTGTTTCATCCGTGGCTAAATCATCTTCAAATTCGTTTTCGGCCACGGATGAAACACGGATGGAAACTAAATCGGAACCAACTTCAGTGGCCTAAATCATTATCCGAAAAGTACTAGTACTACAGCGCCACGTCAAACAACTGTCGATGGCACACGTCATTATTTTTCAGGAGCTTGAGTCATTTCTGCGAATTTCGATTAGAACTTGGCTTATGGATCAAAATCCCTGTGAAACAAGCCACTTTCTCGCAATCGGCGTTTTAACCCGGCGCTGGAGTACTAGCTGCGTCCCCGTTTTCCAGTCCCAAGCCATTAGGTTGGGTCAGGGCATCCGCCAGTTGGCCAGGATCAGCGGGTAACCGAGCTGCTGGACGCGCTGAAAGTCGGACGTGTTGCCGGTGACCAGTTCCAGCCCGTGCTCCAGAGCAATCGCGGCGATCATCGTATCGGCCAAGCCGATGGTTGGCCGATCCGGTCCAGCCCGGCCCCGATCCGGCCAGCCAGGTCGGCCGCGTCCGCGAAGGGAAGCACCTCCATCGAGGGAAACGAGGCGCGGAAGGCGTGCAGGCGCCGGACGCTCTGCCGTTTCTCCAGACCCCAGATGACCTCCGCGACGGTGACGGCCGAGAGGGTATAGCGGCCGAAGGCGCTGAGGTAGGCGGCGGCGTGGCGCGCAACGGTCGGGTCGATCCCTTTGCCGATTTCCGAGAGGATGTCGGTGTCGAGCAGGGATTTATTCACCGGGGATGGCCCGCCAGGGTTCCTCGCGCCGCCGTTGCATCGCTTCGGCCACGATCTCGTCGATCTCCTCGGGGGCGTCCCGCCAGATGCCCAGCAGCGGGTCGGAGGGAGCGGCGGTTTTCGTGGGCGATGGCTTCGGCTCCTGCGTGATCGTGCGCAGCAACAGGCGGGCGGCCTCGGCCAGCGCGTCATCGACGGAGGCGAACCGGGCGCTTTGCACGGCCGCCTGGATCGAGGTTTCGAGGTCGTTGGGTAAATGGATCGTCATACTATAGTTTCTCCTTTGGTTTCCAGCTTAGCACGGCTGCCGGGCGTTGTCGAGGCGGCGGCAGTTGCATGGATGGAATCGGGCCGCGTCATTAGATTCTACCTCTGTAGCTGCTCTGCGCGGTGCGCGCATCTTTGCGGTGAATTATGCCGCTCGCCCGACAGCGGCCGGGATACCATAGTGATACAGTCGCACCACCGCCCCGAGCACCTGGTGGCCTTTGCGGCTGACGAGCCACCATCGGCTGTGCGGGACTTTCACGATCAACCCGCGCACGTGCAATCGCTTCAGCATTCGACCTACCGCGTGGCTCCGGCGACGGCGTTCCCCGGCTTCGTCGATCGATTCATACAGCGCTTCCCGGATGTCGGCGTTGCGGAATCCACGCACCAGGTGGTTGCCATCCAGCACCGCACTGAACAGCTTCTGCCGAACTCACCCGTCTGGAACGGCACACAATTCGGTAGCTTGGAACGGATGGCGAAACGCCTCGTCGTACAAAGGACCATCACAACATCGTTTCCCTGGTTCAGGCTTTCCCGCGAGACAGCGATACCGGGACGACGGCCGGTTGCCAGGTCGATCCAATGGATCTCGCCCGGTTTCATCAGTAGGGATTCTCCTTCATCCAGGAAACCGCTGCTCGCTGCCCGAGTTTCGATAAGGCCGCTTTCTCGCGGATCTCGTCGAGCGTCTCTTGGAGGACCGACTCCGTGCTTTCCCGCTGAGCTGCCAGAACTACGACGACGTCCCCACCGAGCTCTGGAACAGACACGCGGACGGGGTATCCTTGCTTCAAAACGCTGGTTTGTTCGTCGGTCAACTCGATCATGGTCACCTCCCCCAAGGGATGATACCAGATCCGGGGCCGAGAGAGTTATCCCGGCATGACATTCCGGCAGACGCGCCGGACTCAAAATCCGGTCCCCGCAAAGGGGGTGGGGCCGCTTCGCCGGGTCGGACACTATGTACGGGCGTAGTTCAAAACGTGAGCCGCTGTAGGTAAGCTCCTTTTGATGGGTTATCACGACTCTTTCCAACGGAGGGTCAGTCTTAGTGTCGCCAAGGGGGTCAGTTTTGGTGTCGCCTGACAGGCGGTCAAGACCAACTTTGCTGCATGCCACCGCTCCCCTGCTCATCGGTAATAAGAGACACTCCGACTCAAGGTTCGAGTTGAACTTGCAAGGGAGGCCTGTTGCCTGGTCGAATAAGAAAGGCGAGGAAGCTTGACTGTCCCTGGAGGATGGCGTATGCGTGACCTGCTGATCCTGGGTGGTATCGGAATTTTGAGTACGGCGGCGTGGAGAGTGACTGCGGACGACGGCGCCTCGGCGTATGGGTCGAAGCATGCTCGCCCAGGCCACGGCGGCCTTGAGTACCACATGAGGCATGGCGGGGGTCATTTCGCAACCGCTGGGCAACTGGGGATGTTTTTTCCAACCCCACCGGATCTCTTTACTTGGGAATCGGAACCAGGTCCCGCCCCGGGCATGCCCACGGGCGGCCTGGTGGTGGGCAGACCAGAGCATATGATTGCGGGTCACCCGGTGGGTCCAGCCATCCACCCGCACACACAGGTCACGGTGCGGGTCGAGCGGGGGCAGGC
>JBAUOX010001242.1:0-2132 GCA_049579985.1 Isosphaeraceae bacterium
AGCATCCATGCGTCACTCCTGTTGCCGCGTCCTTGGGAACACCCTAAACCCGCTCTAGCGCAACAAAAGACGGAGAATCGGGCAAGGTGACTTTGGCAGGTCAAGACCAACTTTTCATCAGGTCAGCATCACGCACCAGCATTCCTAGGCGCAGACGATTACTCTCCTGGGCCAGGGCGTCCTCGTCAACGGCCTTGATTGCCTCGGCGAACTGATGCATGGCGAGAGAGGATTGACCTTGCTCCAGCGCGGTCACTCCGGCCGCGGTCAAGACCTTGGCGGTCTGGCTTCTGGCTTCCCTGGCTTTTTCCTGAGCCGTTCCCCTTTCGACCCAGGCAACGATTGAGGTGGCAACGGCCAGCACGAAGGCACCCGCCAGCGCGTAGGCCCGCTTGCGAAGCCTCCGGTTGGACTCTTCCTGCTCCTTCAATCGCTGCTCAGTTTCCTTCTGCTTTTCAATCTCAGCTTGCCGCTTTCCCTCCTCGGCCTCGTGGAGGCGGCGCGCTCGCTCCTGTTCCTCGACCTTTCGCCGCTCCTCGGCGCGGCGGCTGGCCTCGACCAGACGGGTCTCGTCCGCGGTCCAGGCCCGCATTCCAGCCGCACCGACCTCGACGCTGGCCAGGTCGGTGGCGTCCAGAACCGAGCCTGTCTTGCCGTCATGCCACTCAGGGGCACGGTTCTCTAGCAAGCGCCGGGCGCGCTGACCAGGGGCGATGGAGGTCCGGGACTGGGCGTTTACCAGTGGGGCCAGGGTGTCGTGGGCCAGCCGGGTCGCGGGGACAGGCGGCGCCGAGGGCTCGGAGCGCATGTCGGCCTCGATCAGCAGGTAGCCATCCTTGAGCTTGTCCAGCAGGCCGGGGAGGAGTTCGGCCCGATGCGGATATCGAGCCGCCAGCTCGGGTCCGGTGCGCTGGGCGGCGGTGTCGAACTCGGTCACGTGGTAGTCCAGGACGTCAAGCGCCAGCCCGGACGACTCGACGTCCTCGTGCCACAGGCGGACCGCCTTCAGGCCCTCTTCCAGCACGTCCCGAAGCAGGTAGCCCCCGTCGCGCAGGCGCCGGTACAGGTCATGGTCGAAGTGGCCGCCCTTGCCCCCGGCCCCCTTCCACATGTTCGTCAGCAGGACCTGGAGGGTGGGGGCCAGGGCCGATCCGGCGTCTATAACCAGGTCTGCGGCGATCGTCGGGGCCAGGCCGTCGGCCACCGTGAGCTCGTACCGGCGTTTCAGGGTGGGATCGTGGGAGGGCCCCTCGATGGCCTCGATGATTCCGGCGGGCTCGAGCGGTTTCAACGGCATCGGCTCCCAGCCCAGCTTGACCGCGTTGAAGGCCTGCTCGAACCGGTCGAGCCACTCGTTGCGGAAGCTGACGATCAGCTTGCCCCGGGGCCGCCGCGCGGGGTCCGGGCCGGCGAAGATCGCACGCAGCGCGGCCAGGAGCTCGGCGAGCTCGGCATCGGGGTTGATCCACGACTTCTTCAGTGCCTCGTCGTCCTCCGTGGGTGCGGCCACGCGGGGGCGAGTGAAGGCCTCCTCGGCCTGGTCAAGGATCACGACCAACGGCCGGTCGGGACGCTCGCGATCGAGCCAGAGCCGGGCAAGGTCGAGGGACGGACCTGGGTCCGTCCCCTGATCGCCCGGGGCCAGTCCGGAGCGCAGGGTGCCCAGCAATCCCAGGTCGGGGTCGCGGCGGAGGTAACGCACCTCGTGAGAATGCTCCAGCCGTGGCACCAGGCCGGCGTCGAGCACCGACGATTTGCCCACGCCGGTGGGACCATAATAGAGGATCACCGGCCGGGTTCCAGGGTCGATGACCAGGTTGTAGATCTCGCGTATGGCCCGGCCCCGGCCGAAAAACACGGCCGACTCGTCGCGGGTGAACCGCTGGAGGCCGCGGTAGGGAGTCTCCGGCAGCCAGTCGACGCTCGGCGCGGGCAGGCCGAACAAGGGGTTGCCGACCGCCTCGGGCAAGCTCCAGCGCCCGTCCAGCTCGGCGCCGGGGGCCAGCCGCAGCTCCCAGGGGAAGCCGCGGTCGTCGGCGGGGTCCACGGGCACATGGTCGGTCCCGCCCAGGTCCCGGGTCCGGAAATAGGCCTGTGGCGCCGAGCCCCGACTGGCCAGGACCCGGCCTCGG
>JBAUOX010001243.1:0-2278 GCA_049579985.1 Isosphaeraceae bacterium
TGCCTCGTCCGGGCCCCCGCGCCTGCGCAGGTCCGTGGCCGGCCTCGTCCGCTGCGGCGTCATCGGCAGCCTTCTCCATGGCCTGCGCTTTGAGTTCCTTGTTCACGGTGAGCATGATCGAGTCCAGAGCCTTGCCGAAAGCGACCGGATCACGTAGTTCGGCCACCAAGGTCAGCTTGGGCAACGCACGTTGAAGGGACGAAAGCATGGCCATCGGGTCGAGCCCGGCGAGACCGGCCGGGGCTTGCGGAGCCTCGTCGGTGGCGGCGGCCGATCGCCCTGGCGCCAGGTAAATGGCCATCCTGGGGCCGAGGTTCGAGAGGAAGTCCATGTCGAAGTCGATCCGGCTCTGGGAGCGGATCTTTTCCATGAGCTCGTCAATCTGTTCTTTCACCTCTCCGGCTGGTCCGATCTGGCTGACTGTCTCGAGTGCCTTGGCCGGCGACAACGACATCATCACGAACGACTCCACGCCCTCGGGCATGGGGATCAGATTCTTGGTGTCCAGCGGCGGTTGCTCGAAGATCGCCATCGCCGGCTTGCGCGGGGCCGGGGCCACCAGCCGGGTCACGCTCATGAGCGCGTCGTCGTCGAAACCCCAGCGGTAATCCAGGCGGCTCAATCCGGTCGTGGTCTTGAGCTGTTCGAAGAACACCGCCATCCTCGTCTTGGGCGCGGCGGGCGGATCGAGGATCGCCGTCATGAGCGGTACGAAATTGCCTTCCGGCCTGGCCAGTTCTTTGAGGATTGCATGATCGGCCGCGGAGGGCGCCTTGCCGTCAAGAGCCGCGATGATTGCGTCGGAGTTCGACGGCTGCATGAACCCGATCACCAGGTCTTCCTTTTCGGGCCACCAGACCCAGCCGGCATCGGCAGCAGAACCGCGCGGAACGACGACCAAGACGCGCCCCGCCTTGCGCTCGATCCTCGGCTTGGGCTCTGGCCCCATCAGCGTACCGATCAGGCGGCTGGTGATCGACTTGATCTCCTTGTCCTTGGCTGCCGCCCCGTGCAGCACGAGCGTTCCCACGAAGGGATCGGGCCCCGTCAGATTGGCGTTCAATGCCAGTACCCAGCCCTTGCGGGCCATGAGCTTCACCAGGGTAACGATCTCGGCCCCTGAGAGCTTGCGATTGGGAACGCTCTCCAGGGCTTTGTCCAGAAGCTGGGCGGCAACCTCCTCGAGCATGACACCCAGTGGCGTCTGGTTGAGCATCTTGTACGCCGCCGTCTTCTGCCAGGCCTCGGAATGAGCATCGAGTCCGTCAAAATCCACGTACAAGATCAAGTTGTCGCGGGGCACGAAACGTGGCAACGGCGTGACGCTCGTCGCGGCGGACTGGACCGCTGCCGCCGGCTCCGATGCTGATCCGGCCGGCGGCGCCTGAGCGCGCACGTCCGTCGCGGCCCCGAACCCGCCCAGCAGAGTCAGGGCGAGCGCTGGAAACCACCGGGGAGCAGGATTTCGGGCCAGACTCGAAAAGCGGCAGCGGGAAGTTTGAAACCCCGAACCGATCTGCATTTGTAGCACGGCGGCAGTCCTTCTGGAGTGTCCGCGGAAAAAGGATGGGAATGAGTGCCTGGCAACGCCTCAAGAGCTTTTCCGGCCAGAACCGATCGACCCCCGGAACGAGCAATCGGCAAGAGCGGGGTAGCCATGACGCACAGCCTCGCGATTCGTCCTCGAAAAACTCGCAGGCCCCACCGGCCGACCATCTCACATACCGCCATCGTATGATCGAAAACGTGCCGCGCCAACACGCTGCCCAACGTGCAGCGGTTCGTTCCTGCTGCGGGCAAGGCCAACTTTGCAGCATGCCAGGGCGAGGCTGGCACGCTGCAAGGTTGGTCTTGACATGGCTAAACCGCCTCGTGAGATGTTATTGGTTTTGTTGCGCTCGGGCGATGGGAGAGTGGTCCCCACCAATCAATCAGCAAGAGGAGATAGGCATGGAAGCCACCGTGGAAGCGCCTTCGGCTCAAACCACGCCCTCTCAAGTGAGCCACCGCGCTGCTCCTCCAGCTATAACGGCTTGGTGCCTGGACCGATCCGGCGCGCACGGGGTTGAGCTCCACGTACCGCGCCGCGGTCAGGAGGTGGTCTTCATCCATGACGAACGAGGCGAAGCGGCCTTGCCACAGATGCCCTCACCTGGAAGACGAACTGTCAACGTGCTCTCATTGCAAACACACGAAGCGCAAAGGATAATCGGGGACATGGAGTTGTGGCGAGACCCACGGCGAGGCTCGTTATGCCATCGAAAGCCCTCCGCCGATG
>JBAUOX010001244.1:0-27979 GCA_049579985.1 Isosphaeraceae bacterium
GGCAAAGCCGTGATCTCCGGTGAGCTGGCCGGGGTCTTCGAGCGGCTGGGCAGCAACGCCGAGAACTGGCAGGCGCGGTTGCGGAAGCTGGCCGCAGGCCGGTTGCTGGGCCGTTTCTTCGCCGCCAGCCGAACCCGGTTGCGGGAAGTCGCCGGGCGTCTGGGCGTGCACCACCTGGCGAACCTGTGCGGCTGCGCGGCAAGATGACGCCGACCCGAAGGCCGGATTCCAAAGCTCGTCTCTATTTCACTCTTCCGGAGACGCTCGGAAGAGGGTTGATCTGGCAGGACGGGGTTCGGACCGGACCGTCGTCACGAGAGCGAACGTGGCCATCCTCTTCCCCTGGGTGCCAGACAGCGGCTGGCTCCTGGCGCTCTCGAAGCTGGTTGATTGGCCGAATGGCGGGAAAACGGCCCGAAAAGGGGCCAAAATGGCGACTTTTGGAAAGAATATGCTACGTAGGGGAAAACGGTGCAACTCCTTTATCAGTACAGAGTTAAGTCTATGAGCGCTGCCCCCCAGAGTCAAGGGAAACATGGATGCAAGTCGTTGTTGAAGATTAATTTGCGACGAAAACCAGGCCCGCCGAAATTTTCAAAAAACCCGGAAAACGTAGCATCTCGTAGGGTGTCATGCATGCAAAATGGACCCTATTTCGGGTCGCTGAACTCGAAGTTCGGTAGGGTGGATGACAGGTTGCGAGTGCCCCATGATGATTGGCCTGTGCGAGGTGAACTTGGGTGGCTGTCATGAAGGCAGGGGCGCGGAATAGGACAGGCAGACCCGGAAACTGAACAACGCGTGTCCAGCGGGTGCCGCCGGAAGAGTGGCGGGTGGCGGGTGGCGGGTGCCGGGTGGCGAGTGGCAGATGGCGGATGGCGGAGGCCAAATGGCGGATGACGGGCGGATGACGAATACAGGGTGAGCTTGGGTGGCTGCGTAGGAGGCAACAGCAGCGAGCCAATGGCACAGGCGCATCCGGACGTTCCCGCTGAGGAGGACCGGGAACCGAAAAAGTCGCCAAACAAAGCCAATTTGGAATCGACGCAAACCTCGTCACCTCAGAAGGTTGAACTAGGATTGACCGGTCCGGCGGGGCGAAAACAAAGCCATCTATGAGAAGGGCGTTGTCAAGCGAGGCGGTGCAGAATTTGTGTCGCGGGCTCCCGCACATCCCCTTTAAGCATGAGGGATGTCGGTTCACGGTCCGATGATCTCGAAGAGCCGCTTCTCACGATCGTGCTCGATCTGGAACCGTGACGGCTCGGGATCGTAGTAATAAGTGTAGGTGATGAGGTGCCCCGGTGGGGCTCACTTTCATGATCCAGACGGTGCGTCGACAACCAGGCGTCCCAGTGGCTGGGTTGGAACGATGGCCAACCCCGGTCGAGTGGTCAACGTGCGAGAGAAGGCTGTCACGAGCGTGCGGTACTGTCCGTTCCGGAGCGGGTGGCCTGTGGTGAGCGACCATTGGCCGGTGCTATTGGCGGTGGTTACGCCCGCCAGCGTGATGTTCATCGGCTTCGCCGCGGGGCTGAGAGCGAGCCGGATGATCGAACCTGGCGCAGCCGTGCCGGAAAACTCCGGCTGACTACTCTGTACGACCTGCTCCGGTCCATAGACACGATTGGCGCGAGCGTTGTTGGCCTGCTGAACCAGGGTGCTCTGGCTGACGGAAGTTGCCGTAGGTGGCTCGGCGTTATCGATCTGACCGTTCAACTGAAGCTCCTGAACCAGAGGCGCCTGGTTGCCCAGGGTGGGAGCGATGAAGTCCCTGAACCAATAATTCACTCCAGTCTTGCCCGAGTGGGTGACTCCCATGTCTGTCAGATTGTAGTAATGCACCACCGGCCCGTCGCTCTTGACGGGGACCTGGCCCCAGAGGTTGTAGATCCCGCCGGCCGTGGCCTGTGAGTGCTCAAAGAAAACCAGGGCCTCATCGACCACCGAGGGGATAAACACGGGGGGATCTTTCGACTCGGCCTGGTAGTTCGTGACGATGGCCCTGGCCAGTCCGCCAAGTGCGCCGCCAAAGCTCATTTGCTGTCCGGGGACGTTGTTATTGGCGGCGTGAGGATCAAGCAGGATATCCTCGATGTAGCCCGATTTGAGCTGTGGGGTCATCTTGCCTTCTAACTTGACGATGGCGTACGTGTTGACCACCGTCCCTTCGCTATGGCCGATGAACTCGAGGTCGACCGGATCGGAGGCTGGAAAGTTGCTGGCGATGTCGAGGATCATCCGCGCAAGCCTCGGCGACTGTTTGATCGCCGCACCGGGAGTGCTGCTTTGGAGCACCCAGTTGTAACCGATCACGGAGTCGAAGCCCTCGCGCCTCATCATGTAGGCGGTTTCGAGCTCCCAGGGAGGTCCGTGTATCCAGCTCGGGTCCTGGTTTCCTCCATGGGTCACAATGCCGATGGTGTAGACGCGAAACGACGCGGTTTGCGCGGGATTGGCGGTCGCGGAGGGTGAGTTGGGGTCGGCCACGACCAGCACGTAGGGTTTCTCCGGGTATGGCGGCAAGCCCTGGGCCAAAGGGAGGGTGAGCTGGTGGGTGCCGACAGCGGTGGCGAGCTGGCCACTCTGGTCGAGGGTTATGGCGCTCTGACCTGATGCCGAGCCGGGGACGGCCAGCGTGATTGTGTCAACCAGTGAGTCGCTCGAGTCGAACTGACCATTGCTGGAGCGATAGACCCCGAACTGGATCGGGTTCGCGGCGTCAGGAGCCTGATTCACCTGGTACTCGATCGTGACGCTCTTGGAATCGGTGGTGGTGGCTGAGAGCATCTGGATGGCTGGCGTCGCGGCGGTTGTGGCGCTCATCGCCAACCGTTTCTCCAGCCCTTCAATTGTCCCGACGGCAAATGACTGTGCGCGACGCCGGGCGGTTCGGCTAGTGCCACGGGAGAAAAACCCAGCCGCCCCGTGACGCAACAAGGAGATTGATATCTTGTCTTGTAACTTCTCAATAAGTCGGAGCATTCTCCGAGGTGGCGCGAGTGCTCGGTCCTGGAAGTCCCGAGAAAGTTGGATTGTAACGACCACCATAGCGAGTCATCCGCTCGGACTTATTGAGAAGTTACGCCGACAACCCAGGTCAATCTGGGCGTCGCTGAAACTTAGCCGACGATCGGATGGTTGCGAAAGATTCGAGCGAGTTTCTAGAATGAGCCCCAAAGTCCATGTCTTGCAGTCGTTAAACTTTCCCAGAGCAACTTCTCGAGGTCGGCGCCATGCTGGCTGCGGCCAAGCGTCCAACCCTGTACGTCGGGGTGGGACTGCGGCGTCATGGCCTGACCGAGCTGGTGGTGCGCCTGGCGGAGCACCTGCGGCTACCGCTGGCTACCGACGTGCTGGGAAAAGCCGCAATTCCCGAGAGCCATCCACAGTTCGCCGGAGTCTACATGGGCGTGCTGGGTGACCCGGCCGTGCGGGAGATGCTCGACGGCTCGCGCATCTCCACACCCCACCAAAGCCCAGGTCTCTTTGAAATGAAGACTTGGTGTGCCGCCGCCCATGGCTGGAGGCGGTAATCGCCGGCGCCACGGCTCCCTCAATTGGCCCGAGGGTTGTCGGGAACGTGTTTGACGGGAACGATCGCGTGGAGTTGACGGCGGCCTGCGTCGGTCATGGCCAGCTTCCACAGGGCGACAGTATCAAGGTCTCCGAAAACGTGGTCCGGGGTGGCGGGCAGGAGCAGCCAGGACCCTTCAGCCAGCTCGTTCTCGAGCTGGGTGGCACCCCAGCCCGCATGACCCAGAAAGAAGACGACCCGTCCCTCTTCCGAGGCAGCCAGCGACTCCATGGCGCTCAGCTCGGTGGCGACATAGACTTCGTCGGCAACCACCAGGTTCGCCATCGACCGGCGGTCGTGCAGGGCCATCAAGGTGCCGCTGACTGGTCCGCCATGCCGCACCGTCTCTGAACGCAGGCAGGGCGACTTGCTGACCTGACCCCAAACGTCCTCGAGCCGCACGTTCAGCTCGCGGTTGAGTATCAGACCCAGGGCTCCGTCTGCACCGTGTACGGCAACCAGGACCACCGTCCGCGCGAAGTTGGGGTCAGCCAGCGTCGGGGAAGCGATCAGCAATTGCCCTTGAAGTGATTCCATGATAACCCAGAGTCGTCCTGAGGCTGCCATACCGAGGAAGGAACCCGGAGGGAGCTTTTCCGCGGCCTCGCGCGAAGCGCAACCCGGCTCCGCACGCTCATGAAACCATGCGGCGCGGCGGTTGTCGAGAACCGAGCGCGGAATTGCACGAGTTTGAGTTTCGAGTGGCGGGTTTCGAGTGGCGAGTGGCGAGAAAAGGGACATCTTGCCCGGCCACTGGTCCATCCTCATCCTGGCTCTCTTCACTCGCCACTCGCCACTCGCCACTGTTCAGGAGCCACTACTTCGTTTCCTTGAAATCTCCCGCCGTGACGACGGAGAGCTGCTCGGGGTGGATGTACTTCCGCAGAGCGGCGTTGACCTCCTCGACGGTCAGTGCCTTGATCTTGGCTTCGAGATCGGCGTCGAACTGCATGGTCCTGCCGATGAACAGGTTCTCGGCCAGTGACGAGGCGAGCATGTTGTCGTTGGTCCGACTGACCTCGAGTTGCTTGAGGTAACCGTCCTTGGCACGTTTGAGCTCCTCCGCCGTAACTCCGTCGCGGAGTATCCTGGCCACCTCTTCATCGACGCCGGAGGCCACCTTGGCGACGTTGACCGGATTGTAGATGGCCATGATCAGCAAGTTGCCCCTGGGATCAAGCGGGCTGGCGGCGAAGTTCGCGGCGGCGCTGTACGAGAGTCCGCCCTTTTGCCGCAAGCGATCGGCGATCCGCGACGCGAGCGCGCCGCCGCCCAAGATGTAGTTGCCGGCGACCAGCGCCGCGTAGTCGGGATCGCTGTCTTTCATCTCCAGCGTCAGGCCCGCGAAGTAGCTGGCGTTTGCCTTGTCGGGTGTCGAGATCGTTTCGCGGGTGGGCTTCAGACCGGGCTGGAACGGTCGCTCGACGCGTGCAAAGGGTTGGGGATTCTTCCAGCCTTCGAATGTCCGAGCCAGGACCGAGAGCGCCTCGGAGGGCTCGAAGTCGCCCACGATGGTCAATTCGCCGTGGCTGGCGCCCAGGTAGTCACGATAGAGAGATCGAACATCCTCCACTGTAACTTCCTTGATGCGCTCGATGTCCTCCGCGATCGTCGGTACGTACCGGACGTCAGTGGCAGGATAGCGGGAAAGCAGCCGCTGGATGTGATTGATGCCCTGGCGCATGGGATCGGACCGGCCTTGCTCGAGCCCGGCCAGCCGTTCGTTCTTCATGATCGCGAACTCGTTCTCCGGCAGGGTGGGCTCGCGCAGGACCTGACGAAGGATCTCGAGGACGGCGGGAAGGTTGGCCCGCTTGGTCTGCACCGAGTACGACAGAGTCCCGACCGAGGCGCCGCCCCCGCCTCCGCCCATCCCACCCATGCCGCCGCCCAGCCTTGCGAAGTTCTTGTCAAGGGCGTCCTGGATCTGCTGGTGGTTGAGGTTCTTCGTCCCTCGCAGCATCAGGCTCGACAGGAAACCGGCTGCCTCGACCTTCCCCTTCAGGCTTTCGGCCGTGCCGTAACGCAGGTTCAAGTGCACGTAAACCGCGTCACCCCGCGTCTTCTTGGGCAGCAGTGCCAGCTTGACACCCTCGATCGGGTTGGGGCGCTGGACGCGCGCCTCGATGGCCATGGGAGAGACGTCGAACGACTCGCCCGTGGACTGGACAGCGCGGCCCTTGTAGTTCTCGACGAGCTTGGCCACGTCGGGAGTCGGTGGCACGGCAGTTCGCTCGGGCTTGGTGCTGGGGATGAAGTAGCCGACAGTTCGGTTGCTGGAAGTCAGGTACCTGGCGGCGACCTCCTTGACCTGCGCCGCGGTGACTTCCTCGATGCGATCACGGCTCAGGAAATAAAGCCGCCAGTCGCCCTGCGAGCCCCAGTTGGAAAGCGCGATCGCGACGCGGTTGGGGTCGGAGGAGGCGAGTTCGCGGTCCTTGAGCATTTTCTGGCGGGCTCGATCGACTTCCTCGTGGGTGACGCCCGAGCGGATCACATCGTCAATCACCGAGTACATCACGTCCCGGACCTGCTCCAGGGCCGCCAGGTCCTTGGTGTTGACCTCGGCCATGATCTCGAGCGTGCCGGGATCGTGCAGAGCCTCGGGTTGTGCCGAGACTCCGGCCGCTTTCTTCGTCTCCACCAGGGCCTTGTACAGCCGGCCTGAGGGTTCCGCGTCCAGGATGCCGGCCAGCACCTGCACGGCCGCGAATTCGGGATGCGCGCCCGAGGGTACATGATAGAGCAGACCGACCAGTCCGACATCGCCGACCCGGCGCAGGGTCACAACTCTTTGGCCGTCCTGGGGAGGCTCTTCGGTGTAAGTCGCGGGCAGCTTGCGCTGCGGGCGGGGCAAGGCGCCAAAGTACTTGTTGACATATTCGAGCGCCTTCTGCTCAGCGAACTTTCCGGCCACCACGAGCATGGCATTGTCGGGCTGGTAGAACCGCTTGTAGAAGGCCCGCAGGCTGTCGACCGGAACCCGCTCGATATCCGTGCGGTTGCCGATGGTGGACTTGCCGTAGTTGTGCCATTCGTAGGCCACAGCCGCCATCCTCTGCGACAGCACGCGTTCGGGTGAGTTCTCACCCATCTCGAACTCGTTGCGAACCACCGAGAACTCGGTGGCGAGGTCTTCGGCCTTGATGGGGCTGTTCACCATCCGGTCGGCCTCGAGCTTGATGGCGAACTCAAGGTTCTCGTCGCTGGCCGACAGGGTCTCGAAGTAGTTGGTACGGTCCGACGTTGTCGAGCCGTTGAACTGAGCTCCCCGCTCCTTCATCGCGCCGGGGATGTCGGGATGGTCCGGCGTTCCCTTGAACACCATGTGCTCCAGCAGGTGGGCCATGCCCGTCTCGCCGTAACCCTCATGCCGCGAGCCGACGAAGACCGTCAGGTTGACGGTGACCTTGGGCCGCGATGGGTCGGGAAAGAGCAACACCTGCAGCCCGTTGGCCAGGCGATACTCCGTGATTCCCTCGACCGCGGCGGCCTTGCTGGGCGGGGGCGATTCTGCGCCGGTGGTAACACGCCCGACAGCCAGGCCCAGCACCGAGGCCGCAATCCAGAACGCTGCGCAAGGACGTAACGAAAACCTCATGAGAACTCCTTATGAAAAAATCACAGACTTTGGATTTCGCGAAATGCGAAACCGAGCGGATTTCGGTATCGTGGCCAGGCTGGGGCCGCCTTGCCCGCCTGGCATTGCTCGGCACCTCGGCACAGCTCAACATCATCGAACCTCAAGATCGCTGACTCGGTCACTTTGCCTTTGGTGTCTGAGCCTCGCGCTCGGGAGCTTCGGCCTGCGGAAGCTTGGGCCTGGAGGGTGATGGAGGGGATGCCGGCGGCTGCGGCCCGTCCGCGCCCGATGGGGTCTTCGCATGGATGCGCGGTTTGAGGATGATCTTCCCGTCCTTGATCTCCAGGCTTTCGAACCGGCGGATCATCTCGACGTTCTTGGGGTTTTCATAAGCGTCCTTGGCCAGATTCTGCTTGCGCAGCTCCGACAGGAATCTCTCCGGCGGGCGCTTGCCGTTGACCTCGAGCGTCTCCAGGGTCACCACCAGAATGCCGTCGCTGAGCGAGGCCTTGAGCTCGGCCTCGCCGTTCAAGTAACGTCCCTTGAGCATCCCGATCTTCAGCTTTTCGAGGGGGAAGCTGATTTGCGCCTTGAGCTTGTCGCCTTCCACCCGAGCGAAAAGCCTGCCCCGGAGGTCGGAGTTTTCCTCGATGAGCGCGTTGAGATCGTCGCTGGTGAGTACCAGGGGATCGGTCGCCGTTCCTTCTTCCAGCGCTTTTCTGAAAGCGTCGACCCGCTCCCGCACCGACTTGCGCTCTTCCTCGGATACCTGGACCCTGGGCAACTCGGCAGGTGCGGGCGAGGTCCATTCCTCGACGACACCGGAGAAAAAGCGCATGGCGAAGAAGGCAAGAACCGCCAGCGCAATGATCAGGAGCACGGCCAGGACACTGGCGATCACGCAGCCGTAGAAGAAGCAGCCGCGCTGCCTGGGGCGAGAGTTGTCATACTCGGGCGAGAACTTGGGCGCCTGGTCGAACTCGGGATCGTAGCTGGCCATGGGTTTCGATCTCAAACCGTGGGAATGTTCGCTTCACGTCATCAAATCTTCCTCGAAGAATCCTCAAAAAGGAAGGGGCAAGAGAGCCCCCAAGGGCTCCGTTCCGACAAGCCCAGGCGCCGGCTTTGACGCGGCCACATCGCTCTGGTGGTCGATCCCGGAGATCGCAATAATCGCAGGCGCGGGTCGAATGCCCCTGTACGATCCAGGACGATGACGTCAGTACCCCTGGAGAAAGGGGGCTCCATATTGACCGTTCGAGACCTCGTGAAGATCTACCCCGGTCCCGTTGCCGCGCTTCAGGGCGTTGATCTCGACATTCCCAACAGGATGTTCGGACTCCTTGGTTCCAACGGCGCGGGCAAGACGACTCTGATGAGGATCGTCGCCGGGTTGCTCGAGCCCACATCGGGCAATGCCCGCGTCCTTGTTCGATCTGATTTTGTGTTGACTGCCCGACGCGACTTCCTCAACGTGCTCGATGATCCGGTTCGCGCCCTCGAAGTGGCTGACGTAGGGCCGGCTCCGCGAGTTGTACATGGTGTCGGTCAGGTCGCGGACAAGGACGACCTCCTTGCCATGGCGAGCAAGCTGCCGCAGCCCGAACGTCATTACGAGTACGCACATGTTCGTATGAACTCCCATAAGAATGACATGGGAGATCCCCCGGCTTTCCAGCAGGTTCCAGATCTCGACCCCCGAGTCGCCGATGGCATCCTCGTCGCGGATCTCGATCGCGGCGATCTGCGACCGCCAGGGTGAGCCTTCCGGGCGCCGCGGCCCGTCGTCGCAATCGCCGTCAGCCTGGTCGATCGGGTAGATTCCGCGTTCTTCAGCCGGGATCTTGGTGCACCAGCCGTCGATGTCCGCGGGCAGGTTGGCGGCTTTCGGGGCGGTTTCGCCGCTGGAGGTTCACCGCCGCGTGCGGCCCACGACACGCCCATCACCGCGATCGCATGGATCACGCAGAACCCTGTAGCACGCATCAGGTGACCTCTCCTTGCTCGATCTACCCGCGGTTTGGCCCTGTTTAACCGACGTTGAATAATCCGCCCCCGACCCTCATCGTATGCTCCACCCGGAAGGAGCACCGCTTTCAAACATCGTGCAACCGCTTGGCGACAGGATCTGATCGGAGAGCAAGGTTTCCTCATCGTCCCGGCTTGCTTGTGGGTTTCGCGGGGTTCTTGAGCGTCTCCACCTCGCGTCGAAGCTGCTCGAGCTGTTGCCTGAGATCCGCATTCTCGTGCCGCAGTTGTTCGATCGCGGGCAGCTTCTCCGCGAGGGGCAGATTGCGGTCCGGGCTCGAAGAGACCTGCGGGGCGACATCTTCCGGAGGCGATGCCGCTTCACCGCGCAGTCGCTGTTGCTCGCGAACGACAGATCGCAGGGCGACCTCACGCGCCAGCAAGATTTCCTGCTGGGCCCGCATCAACTGCTGGCGCTCGCGAGCCACCCACGCCACCGGCACGAGAAGCAGGGCCACCGCCGCGGTGACGAGCAGAAGCGTTCGCACCGAGAACTGCAATCCGCCGCGCTTCGCCTCGTCCATCGCGTGAATCTCGAGAGCAGTACCCGTTCAGGTTGTGATCAGGTTTCACGGATCTTATCATGAACCGAATGGAGCGAAAAGCTTCGCGGCAGGGGCTCGACTCTCCTCCAGGACCAGGCGCCAGCGCCGATGCCGATGAGCTATGTTTGCGACATGGACGGCGTGATCTACCATGGCAGCAGGTTGATCCCCGGCGCGCTCGAATTCGTGCAGCGGCTCCAGTCTCGAGGGCACAAGTTCCTGTTCCTGACCAACAATAGCCAGTGGACGCCGCGCGACCTGAAGCACAAGCTCGAGCAGATGGGAATCTCGGTCGATGAAGCCGCGTTCCACACCTCGGCGCCGGCGACCGCGGAATTCCTCGGCCGGCAGAAGCCCGGGGGAACCGCTTACGTGATCGGCGGGCGGGGCTGACGCACGCCCTGTACAGCGTCGGGTTCATGCTCAGCGCGAACAACCCGGATTACGTCGTCGTGGGCGAGACCCGCAGCTATGATTACGAGAAGATCGAGCGCGGTCCGGCTGATCCTCAAAGGAGCAAGGTTCATCGCGGCCAACCCCGACCTGACCGGCCCCACCGAGCTGGGCATCACACCCGCCTGCGGGGCCACGGTCGCACCTATTGACCGTCTCCACCTGGACGTAATTCGCATAGCCTCTGCAAGTTCGAGCCGGCAATTCGCGCGCGCATTCGGTCTGCGGTTGCGTGTTCTTATTGGGGGATCGAAGCACTAAAGATCCCTCGAGATGATCAACCTCGACAGGCACCGGGCAACTTCCTCGGCACCTCGGACTCAACAACTTGATGAGGTTCACCATGATTAAATTGAGATCTGCCGCCCCATTTCGTCCCGGCGCAGTCACCCAGTTTCGCGCCCCAAAGCGCACCCGCCTCGAGCTGGTTTGCGAAGCCCTGGAGAGCCGGCAACTGCTCTCGACGACCGCGCTAAGTTCGACCCCGGACCTGAGCCAGATCACGGCGCAGCCAAACGTGCAGATCCTTCCGCTGGTCGCTTCAGGGCCGACCGGCTATACCCCGCAGCAGATCCAGAGCGCTTACGGAATCAACCAGATCAAGTTCTCGGGCGGAACGGTTGCCGGCAACGGTGCGGGACAGACCATCGCCATCGTCGATGCCTACAACGACCCGAACATCCAGGCCGATCTGAACATGTTCGATACCCATTTCGGGCTGCCCGCCACGACGGTCACGCGGGTCAACGAGACCGGCGGGACGAGTTATCCGGCCAGCGATCCGACGGGCGGTTGGGAGCTCGAGGAGTCGCTCGACGTCGAGTGGGCCCACGCCGTGGCTCCCGCAGCCAATATCGTTCTGGTCGAAGCTTCTTCGGACAGCCTTTCCGACTTGTTCAAGGCAGTCAGCTACGCCAGCGATCGACTGGGCGTCAGCGTCGTATCGATGAGCTGGGGAACGACCGAGTTCTGGGGTGAATCGGCCTATGATAGCATCTTCAATCATACCGGCGTGACTTTCGTGGCCGCGTCGGGCGACTCCGGAGCCTGGTACGGGCCGATGTACCCGTCGGTCTCGCCCAATGTCCTTGCTGTCGGAGGCACATCGTTGACCCTCGCCGCGGGCAACACTTACGGCTCCGAAACGGGCTGGAGCGACAGCACCGGCGGATTCAGCGGCTTCGACAGCGACTGGTGGACTTACGAGCTAGAACCCTCGTACCAGACCGCGACCTTACAGGCCGTCGGATTGAACTACGGCGTTCGGACGACCCCGGACGTGTCCTTCGACGCCAATCCGAACACCGGTGTGGCCGTCTACGACTCGGTTTCCTACAGCGGCCAGTCCGGGTGGTTCCAGGTCGGCGGCACCAGCGCCGCCACGCCAGCATGGGCCGGGCTGGTCGCAATCGCAGACCAGGGCCTGGCCACGGGAGGAAAGAAAGCTCTTTCCGGCACACAGGTGCAGACGGATCTCTACGCCCTTCCCAGTTCCGACTTCCATGACATCACGACTGGGTTCAACGGCTACTACGCGACGACCGGCTACGATCTGGTCACCGGCCTGGGGTCGCCCAAGGCCAATCTCGTGATCGCCGGCATTCTGACCGCCAACCGCGTGTCCGAGGGGTCTGCCGCGACGCAGGTAACCGCGTTGACCCCAACCCACAGCGTTCGCGCAACAAGCTCGCGGTTTGATGTAACGTCATCGTCGACAAGTGGAACGGGAAGTAGCAGCGGATCATCGAGTACCTCTGGACTCTCGAGCACTGCGCTTGCGGCCAGTACCACGTCCTTGGGCACCTTCGGATTGCAAGCACTGGTGACGCAGGTCAGCTCGACCCAGGCGCAACCGGTTGCACAGCAAGCCACAGTCGTCACTCCGGTCAACCAGAGCACCGCTGCGCCACCTTCGCTGGGGCAGAGTCTGCCCCAACAACCTCAGAATTCGTCGCCAAGCCTGGCAATTGACGAATCGACTGAGCCGAACTGGCTCATCGAGGATGCCAGAGGCGTTCCGTCGCCAACAACCGCGGAGAAGGCGGCACCGGCACCGGCACCCGACCAGAAATCGGCACCGGCACCCGACCAGATGCCGGCGGAGGCACCCGCTGTTTCACCGGCCCCCGCGCCCAGCGAGTCGGTGGACGATCCCGCGACGGGTCTTCTTGACGAGGCACTTGCACGAATCAGCCTGAGCATGGCGGCCCGACGTCTCGAACTGCCGTCAGGGCCGACCAGCGAGCCAGAGCAGGCGACCGAGACCCTGTCTGACCGAAGCGTGTCGACGCTCGCGGGCGCTGCGGCACTCGCAGTGGGAGGTTACCGGGTCTTGCTCGGCCGGTCCGATCGGATCAAGAGACACTGGATGCCGGGCCGATTCATGTAAACCGTGGGCGGGCTTGGTGCGATCAAGGATGGGCAGGGCCGATGCCATTGAGCTCGCAGGCAGTGCTGGAAAAATGGGGTCCAATCGCGGCCGCTGACCCGGAGGGCGGGTCAGGGCCGTTTCATTTTTGGGCTCTTCTGCATATCGCGTGGGTAGTTGTGAGGCTTTTGCCGAACTCGAGTGTGTAAGAACCGGTGTGAGAAGCCCGCATCTGGCTTGTTGGTCGGAGTTTCGAGACAACTTCGTTATGTAGATATGTGGCTGGATTTTCGGAGGCATGACTCCGGTGTCCGACGCCAGCAGGGAAATGGCCCCCGGTGGCGTAACCGTTCAGTCCCCAGCATGGCCCAGTAATTGCGGAGCGGGAATGCCTGCCCGATGAGCCACGATTGCGCGATGCAGGTAATCCAGCACCGGACGTTTCTGCAACCTGATACGGAGTGGCCAAGGCGGCGCACGTCTCAGCTTTCAGCGCGGAGATGGAGCCCAGGGAGGTCGGCGCCTCGAAGACGGTCTCGACGACCTCTTTCACAGCCCGTCGGCCAAGATGATGACGGCCGCTGAAGTAAGACATTGCCGCGGCCAAGCGTGGCCCGATGACGTGGGCGCGGATCTCCGGGGGAATCTGGCCACGATTGAGGTAGCCACAGCAGGGACAGGTGCGTGTCCTTGGTGCTCGGTGATGACCGCCGCCAGCTCGGGGAGTTCGGCAACCTGACGCCAGCTCGGGTCGGGGTCGCCAGGTCCAGGCTCGGCAGGCAACGGAGCTTGGCACTGGGTGCAGACCGTGGGCACGTAGGGCACGATATTCTTAACCCGCTCGGGCGGAAGGCAATGGCGATGATGTCCAGGATGTCCGGACTGACCACCTGGTTTGCGCCCGCCGGGGCCTTGACCACCGGCTTGGGGGCGTCCAGCGGATTGGCCGAAGGGGGGACGAGGAGTTGGATGAGTTCCGGATGAGCCGCTCCTGGAGGTCGCGAACGAGGGCTTCAAGCTCGACGATCCGCTTGAGGAGCTGAGCGCACTGGGGACAAGCCGGTAAGAGACGACGAGGGGTCGATGATACCACGTAACATACGGATTGCTCGCCGTCTGGCAAGAGCAATTCAGTAGCTCAGTAGCCGCCGCAATTCACCGGTCCAAGGCACTCAACGGTCAAAACGAGTTCCCGCCCCGCTCAAGCATAAAGAATGCCAAGCAGAGGACTGAACGGTTACCATTTTCGGTTCGTCGACGAGCCGAGCAGACAGGCCGCGACGCCGTCCGTCACGCGCAGACTGTCAATCCCGTCGCGGACACGGCGCCGAAGGTTGATAGCCGCTGTCAAACAACCTTGACAGTGTGTTCTTTTGTCTCTCTTCCCTCCCTGATTGTGTCTCCCCGGCCGAAAAAAAACCATCCGTCCCTCCTGGTGTCCTATTCTTCTTCTCAGGAATAACTTAACTCACGAGTACGAACACGATACGTGGCCTGGAGGGCGATGAAAGCGATGGTTGCATGGTGATTGGCATGGCAAATGGTAACAGAGTTCGCACGCAGTCAGAGTGGCCAGTCGCTGGCAGTGTCAACCGGATGCTCGATGGCAAGCATGTGATTGTGGTGCTTTCGGGTTAGAGGACTGCGATGATGTTGGAGCGGACGTGCAAGGGGTGATCAGTGCGTGATCAAAGAGCTGATGCGGGGTAACCACCCGCTGGGGATTTGCCCGAGCGTCATGGCAACCTATTATTCGCTAATCATCAACGTTTTTGAATGTACGGCCCTATGCTTGGGGCTTGCGGCCATACTTTGCACCCCCCGAAGGGCACTCTGGCTCGAGGTCTTGATCGCCACATCCCTCGCCCTTCTGATCGTCCACCTTTACTTGATTTTCCACCGATCATGAAGAGGACATTTCGGCCAGGTGATCAAGTACTATTCTGGCTTTAGAAGATTTTCTAGGTAGTCATGTGAAAGGTCGAGAGCCATGGGGGCCCCCGACCTTGCGGGGAAAGAGCGGATGTTTTTCTTCTGGTTCCAATAAACATGACGGACTCGAGGCCGGTAGTTTCGTCCTGCCCACCCGGGACAATGCGCGATGACAAGGCGGCTGCGGCCTCTTCCAGAGCGCCTGCGGCGGCTGATCGGCGAACGTCTGCCGAGTTCAGGGAGCTTTCGGAAGTTGAGCGCTTGCGCCTGGGAGCCGGTCCCCTGTTGCTGATCGCGGCGGTGGGGCTCCTCTTCTTTGCCAAGCTGGTTCTGCATCCCTCGTGGGTTCTCTACACTGATTATTCCGATTTGTTGACCGCTCAGATTCCCCAGATGCGGTATCTGGTCAGTTCCTGGCAACAGACGGGTGAGCAGCCGTTGTGGTGCCCCTATAGCTTTGCGGGCATGCCGTTTATCCACGACCTTCAGGTGGGAGCCTTCTATCCTCCCCATCTGCTGCTCTATTACTTGCCCGAAGCGACGATTGGCCCGGCCCTGAGCTGGCTGGTCATCGCCCACGTGATCATCGCGGGCTGGACCATGTTTTCCTATGCCCGAAGTCATGGTCTGAATCAGAGCTGTGCGATGGTCGCCGCGCTGGGCTACATGTTTTCCGGCAAATGGCTGCTGCATCTCCTGGCGGCGGGGCAATATGTCGCAGTTGGTCTGGCGTGGCTCCCCCTGGTGCTCCTGCTTCTAGAACGGTCCGTGAGTCGCGGGGGCCTCCGCTTCGCCTCCTGGGCGGGCGCGGTTCTGGCCCTGGTGATCCTGGGATCGCACCCGCAGTTCACTTTCTACGCGGGCCTGCTCATCCTTGTATGGACCTTGCCCCTGGCACTCGAGCAGGCCGGCGCCCTCGGACCCGGAGTCAGAACGTGGCGCAAGATCGCCGTAGGCCTGGGGCGGTGGCTGGCAGCGGTGGGCTGGTGCTGCCTGGTGGCGCTGGCTCTGACCGCGGTTCAGCTCTTGCCCACTCTGGAAGCAGCCAGACAGACGACCCGCGACGCCACGGGAATGCCGTCCGAAACCCTGAACGTGCTGCGCTTCAACCTCTTGGGATTGGTGGGACCTGCCCCCGAGAGCCTGCCAATCATGGGCTGGGAGAACCGCACCGGCCTGACCGTGCTCTGGATCGCGACCGCCCTCATCGCTCCCATGCCGGCTCTCGGGCGGGCCTGCTTGCGGCTGCAAACCGTGATCTGCCTGGGATTGATCGTCTTCGGCCTGGGAGGAGCGTTCCTTTTCCAATCGCTTCCCGGGTTCCGTTTGTTCCGGCACCCCGCGCGGATGTTCCTCGTTGCGGCAATCCCCGTCGCCTTGCTCGTGGGAGCAGCAACCCAGGCGATGTTCGAGCTACTTCAATCTGAACCCGGGTTGCGACGAACGATGGGCCGCAGTCTAGTCCTGGTTCTCTCGATCGGACTGGTATCGACGGCCGCGCTTTGCTGGATCGGCGGACCTCCCTTGGGCGTTTCTCTTCTTATGTACTGGGGAAGCCTGGCGGCCACGGTACCTATGGCTTGCTGGCTGCTCTGGTCTGCAAGCTCGGCCGGCAATCGCTCCTCAAGATGGACAGCCAACCGGTTCCAGCTCGCCTGGGCCTCACTTCTTGTCGTCGACCTCTGGGCCATGGGGTGGCCACTCGTCGATGCTCGTCCCCAAGCGTCGATCTACACTCCCCCGTCCTGCATTCGATTCCTGATCGAGCGGGGGACTGACCACGAGCGCATCCTCGATCGGGAAGTGCCCGAGCACGGGGAGCGAAGCGCTCTCGGACTCGCGCTGCCAATCATCTACCGGCTCGAACCGCTCAGGGGCTACAATCCGATCGACATCCACCGGTACAAGGAGTACATCCAGTTCATCAGCGATCGGGACGAGCCCGTGCCCCCGGGTAACGGGATCCCCAATTTCCCGATGGTCAATAAGAGCCTCCTCGACTTGCTCGCGGTGCGCTATCTCGTGCAGCCCAGTGATTTGCCGGCGATGGCGGGGGAGCCGGCCGACGTCGCCCGGGATCCGCGCTGGCAGGCGATCGCCGTCGATCTTGCGCCCGAGGCTCATCTGTTCGTCGCCGGGGGGCGACAACAACTGCCGCCGTTCACGGTGTACGAGAATCGGGACGCGTTTCCCCAAGCCTTCGTGGTTCCCCGGGCCGAACCGCTTCCTGAGCGGAGTCGCGTGCTGTCCGCGCTCAAGCAAGCCGACCTGCGCCAGGTCGCGTTTCTTGAGGACTTTGAGCCGCCGGGCGGTCTTCCAGACCCCTCGGGGCGGTTCAGCCGCGCAACGATCTCCACCTACGAACCCAACCATGTCGTGGTTGAGGTGGATTGCGACTCGCCTGGCTACCTGGTGCTGTCCGATCCCTGGTATCCGGGCTGGAGCTGCGCTCTGGACGAGTATCCGACGCGACTTTATCGCGCAAATTACGCCTTTCGCGCGGCCGCCGTACCGGCCGGGAAGCATACAGTCCGCTTCGACTTCGACCCCATCTCGTATCGGCGTGGCAGAGTCATCAGCGGGACGTCACTCGCAGCCGTTGCCGTGCTGGGTCTGGCCACGATCCTGATGCGCAGAAACCGTCGGCCGGAAAAAGCGCTGCCTGCGAGCCAGTCACAACCAGGGGTCGCTCACAGCGAGATGACGGAATGAGCGCATCGATCAGCAGCAAGCCTGCCGTTCGCGATGATCGGTTCCTGATCCTGATCCCGAACTATAACGACTGGCTATCGCTCGAGCTTCTGATCAAGAGTCTCGATCACACGATGCAGGCTCACAAAATCGAGACCGATCTGCTGATCGTGGATGACGGGTCTACCATCCCACCGGGCGAGGCTCTGGAGTACACGACGTATCAATCGCTGGGGCGGGTCGAAATCCTGAAGTTGAGGCGCAACCTCGGTCACCAGCGGGCGATCGCCATCGGGCTGGCCTACGTGGAAGCTCACATTTCCTGCCTGGCGGTGGTCGTGATGGACGCCGACGGCGAGGACGACCCAGGCGATGTGCCTCGACTGATCCAAAAGTGCCGTGATGAGGGTCTGCAGAAGATCGTCTTCGCAGAGCGGACCAAGCGGTCGGAATCGATTGCATTCCGTGTGTTCTACGGGTTGTACAAGGCCCTCCACGTCATACTGACGGGCATCCGGGTGAGGGTGGGGAACTTCAGCGTGATCCCCAAAGCGCGTTTGCAGAGCCTGGTGGTGGTGTCGGAGCTGTGGAACCACTATGCCGCGGCGGCGTTCAAGTCGCGCCAGCCGCTCTGCTTGATCGCGACTCGGCGTGCGGACCGACTGTCCGGACGGTCGCGAATGAATTTCGTGGATCTGGTCGCACATGGCCTGGGTGCCATGTCCGTCTATGGAGAAATCATCGGTGTCCGCTTGCTGGTGCTGGCCTGTATCTTGATCTTCGCCGCATTGGCAGGCGCCGTGTCAACCATCACCGTGCGACTGACCACCAACCTGGCGATTCCCGGCTGGGCCACGTCCACCGTCGGCATCCTTCTGGTCATGTTGACTCTGGGCGTCATGCTGGCCTTCCTGTTCTGCTTTGTCATCCTCTCCGGCCGTCAGGGATCGGCCTTCCTTCCTTGTCGCGACTACGCTTATTTTGTTCAGGAAGTTCGTCGTTTGCGGGATCGCCGCCATATCGAGCCTTTCCTGGCCGCCGAGGTCCTGGAAGTCGGCGCCGGAATGGGGGGGACGAAGCTCTTGTGCACCCCACGACAGGATGCCTGGATCTGCCTCGAGCCGGACGCTGATCTGGCTCAGGGACTCTGCCAGGCGGTGGAGGGGGGGGAACTGCCTGGGCCTTGCCAGGTCATCGTCGGGACCCTGAGCCAGGTCCCGCCGCGGTCGTTCTTCGACACCTTGCTTTACATCGATGTCCTCGAGCACATCGAGGATGATCGGCGGGAGTTGGAGCAAGCCGCCGCGCATCTCAAGCCAGGCGGCTGCCTCGTCGTGCTGGGACCGGCTCATCCCCGGCTCTTCTCTCCCTTCGATCGCGCGATCGGCCACTACCGGCGCTATACCAGGTCGTCGCTCAGGGCGCTCACGCCCTTTGGGCTGCTCATGGTCCGCTCCATTTACCTCGATTCGATCGGCAACCGCCTGGTCTTATCGCAGTCGATGCCTAGACCGGGCCAGATCGTCCTCTGGGACAAGGTCATGGTGCGCTGCTCACGGCTGGTGGATCCGTTGCTGTGCTACTCGCTGGGCAAGTCAGTCCTGAGTATCTGGAAGCGCCCCCCGACCCCGAGCCGACTTTTTTTCGCAGGGACGAAGGAGACCCCGAGCCATGAATCGACTGGTCCCTGAGCGAAGTACCCTGTCAGCTCTCCGCCCCTACGCCTGGCTCATGGCCCTGGTACCGGCCACCATCTTCCTGGCCTGGTTCGCTCGCGACGTGGCCCCTCCCGAGCACCTCTGTCCCGATTACATCTGTTACTGGGCCACAGGCAAGATCGTGCTCTCTGGCCAGAGCCCGTATGACGTGGATCTACAGACTCGGGTCCAGCACGAATACGGGTGGGACAAGCAAAAGGATGGCCTGGGAGCCTATGATTTCTTGCCGTACTACTACCCTCCGTGGTTCGCCATGCTGACCGTGGCGCTGGTGCCTCTGGGGTATTACGGCGGCAAGGTGACCTGGTTTGTCTCGAGCGCCGACCTGGTCCTATTGACCGGCTACCTGCTGAGGAAAACCATTCCCGGCGTCCCGCCGGCGGTCCCGCTGGTCGCAATTCCCATATTCATCTTCACCGTCGTGACGATCTTGCTCGGCCAGACCACCCCATTGATCCTCTTCTTGATCGCCGTGGCTTGGAGGCTGCTGGAGGCCCGTCGCGACCGGACCGCCGGTTTTGCGCTGGCGTGGCTGACGATCAAGCCCCAACTGACCATCTTGGTGCTGCCCGGCGTTCTGCTCTGGGCTGCCCGGCGCCGACGCTGGGGGGTTGTCGTTGGTTTCGCAGCCACTCTGGTGGTGCTCGCGCTGGCAAGCTGGCTGCTCATTCCCGGTTGGCTGGGGCAGATGCTAGATGCCCCCCGGCAGACGCCGCCGCCGACCGAGAATTCCCCCTGGATCGGGACCACCTGGTTCTTGCTCCTGAAGTCCGCAGGTTTTCGATCTTGGAGCTTCTGGGCGCTTTATGCGTTGGTCGCAGTACCCTTGCTTGCGACCGTTCTGAAGGCTTCCTTGGACCGCTCGAAGCCCCTGCACGACGTGCTTGCCCTGGGTCTCCTGGCCGCCTGCATCGTCGCTCCCTATGGCCGGAATTACGATTTCCCCGTCCTGCTGATCCCCCTCTTCGTGCTCCTGGGCACCCGGCTTTCCGAGATCGCGGGAGCGGTCTTGTTGGTCGCGCTCTTGCTCTTGCCCTATTCCCAGTACTGGATCATGGCGAGGCGCGGACTGGTCGGCCGGATCGGCAGGCCCAGCCCGGAGTTCCTCTTCGCCTGGGTCCCGCTGCTTCTGGCCGGGGTGTGGCTGACGACGGCGTTCCAGCGATCGCGCCGGCCAACGCTGACAACGCACGAGCAGGCGACCGCCCCTTAACAGTTACCGCGGATTTATGACCTGCCCCCTCCAACGATGCCACCTGTTATGTCAGTGCTCCGACCACTTCCGACAGGGTCCCGGGGCGACCGATGATGTGGTGGGAGTCGTTTTCTCGATCTCCTGGGTTTCTTCTCCGCACCTATCCTTGTCTCAGGAGTCGAGTCCTTCAAGCTCGATCTGAGCGTCCTCGTGACGGGTCTTGAACATCCGGTCCGCAAGTTGCCTCGCCGTCGCTGTCATTGCTGGCCACGCTGTCGGTCGTACGCGAGAGAGTGAATCGCACATAGTTTGGTCGCACTCTACGAGAACCGTCACGATGGCATGATTCTCGTCCCCCTCGTGTTCCCCTTCCCACCTTCCTGTTGTGTAGCCGACGGCACCTTTCGCTTTGATGCCCGAAAACAACTGGCCGCGCTTTGTCGTTGCCCTCCACTTGTTCGTCTTCGGCTTCCGGATATAGATGACATCGAATTCCTGCCGCAATCCAGGGGTTTGGAGTGTGGCGTTTTCTGCGTCACGACTCTCGATGTCTTCTTCTGGGATCTCGAAAGACGACTCGTCTTCCTGTCCCCCGTTGATGCGGACTCTGTAAAGCCGGCGTCCATAATCTCCGAGGGGGCCTCGGTCTTCCAAGATTTCCCCGGCTACTTTATCAGTACCGTAGAGGAACTTCACGGGATCGCCGACTCGAAATCTGGGTGCTCGCTTTTTTTCGATGCTCATCTTCGCCTACTCACTTTGGCCAGGGCGTCACGCCAGTCAAAGATTCCAGGTACACGCGCATAACCTCATCAAAAGATCGTGCCAGTCTTCTACAAACCGATCGCCAGCGGCGGACCTGTTGCAAAGTCAAATTCGGTTCTGCCCCGGGACTCACTTCCTCGAAGCTTTGATGTGCGATCGCGTTCCTCCACTTGTTCAAACTCTCAAGTTCTCCTCTTCGGTGTTTATTCTTGGCATCATGTTTATCAACCTCGTCCCAGAGCTTGATGCCCAGAAGCCCGAAATCTGCACCGAGGCTGCCAGGCTGCGCATTCTTGGTATCGAGCTGCCGGCCCTTCGTAAAACCGGCTTGGACCAAGTGCCTTACCAATGACGGCGGTTTGATGTAAGCCATCAATCCCGCAACGCTCTCGGTGTGCAAATCACGGCAGAATCCTTGAAACTGAGAGGCGACGAGCAAGGCGTAGGCTTGATTGATCTGCTGGGTCGCGTACCGCCTCCCCGGCCCAGTTCCACCGATGGATGCATGTCCTGCCTCGATTTCATCCAGTGCCCTCGCCCGTTTGGACAACCACTCTCGATAGGAATGTGACGGCATTGACCCAACCACGGCGTGGGGCCTTTGTTTCATAACAAACTCTCTGCTCATCCTACCGCGCAACAGTCTGGTGCGATAACCCTTGAACGTGCGAAATGCGATGGCCGCACGTCGCGCTGAACTGCGGGAACGGATCACGGCGCAATGAGGACTCTTATCGAGCCCCTGTCCGCTAGGTTGGCCGGGAAAGACCAGTCCCTATGTCTCAACCAGAGGTTGAGGTGGCCATCGTGATCGCTGTAACTCTGCAGCGAATTCTCGGCGCAGGCGGTTGCATCGCAGTGACTTAAGAGTGTCAACCTGATGTCAACTCTGCAATGGCAGCGATTTATATCTGAAAACCAAACCGCGATCGTTGTCGCAAGTTATTGCAGAATAGGGACTTGCAAGTGGAGCGGAAGGGGATCGAACCCTCAACCTCAGCATTGCGAACGCTGCGCTCTCCCAATTGAGCTACCGCCCCGGCAGGTGGGTCATTCTTCATCAGAGTAACGTCGAAAATGCTTCGACGCAAGCTAAGATGAAAGGCGTGGCTGCGGTTCAGCACGGACCAGACACTGGCTTGGTTCACCCACGTGGCTCAACCAATCAGGAACGAACGACCCATGATCGCAAATCGATTTGCGCTTCTGCGCGCGGCCCTTGTGGCCATGGCCATCGGGCTCGCCATTTTCGCGCCGGCACAACCTCAACCTGCCCGGGCGCAGGAGGCCCCGTTCGGCCTGGTGGATTGGAAACCGATCGCGGACAATCCGGTCTTTGCCGGAACCGGATCGAACACCTGGGACCGCAAGATTCGCGAGCGTGGCTCTATCCTGATGGGAGACGACGGGACCTTCCACCTCTGGTACACCGGGTACGATCGCGACCGACCGGACACAATGTCCCTGGGCCATGCGACGTCGCGCGATGGAACGCACTGGACTCGCGACCCGCACAACCCTATCTTCACCGACTCGTGGGTCGAGGATATGTGCGTCGTCAAGCAAGACGGTACCTATCAGATGTTTGCCGAGGGTAAGAACGATATCGCGCACCGGCTGAGTTCGAGAGACGGTGTGCACTGGACCGATCATGGCTCGCTCGACATCCGCAAGACCGACGGGACGCCGATCGGTCCCGGCCCTTACGGCACCCCGACGGCCTGGTTCGAGAACGGCACGTGGCATCTCTTCTACGAGCGCGGAGACCAGGGGGTCTGGCTGGCCACGTCCCGTGACCTCAAAACCTGGACCAATGTCAAAGACGATCCGGTCCTAGCTCGAGGCCCCGACGGCTATGACGCGACAGCCGTCGCGCTCAATCAAGTCGTCAAGCGTGGGGCGTATTACTATGCCTTCTACCATGCCAATGCCCAGCGGCCCTGGACAGACTGGACGACGAATGTCGCCCGCTCGCGCGACCTGGTGCACTGGGAGAAATACCCGGGCAACCCGATCATCAAGAACAACTGCTCGAGCCCCGTCCTCGTCACAACCCCGAAGGGCGACCGCCTCTACACCATGCATCCAGACGTGAAAGTGTTTGAGCCGGGCTCGATCGGGAGGTGACCTTCAGCGCTAAAGCACTCCCACGCGGCGGCGGTAGTCGTCGTAGGTTTCCTCGAAAAGCCGCCGGGCGCGATCGGCGCCCGGATGGCAGGCGGAGGTGAAGACTTTGGGGGGGGGCCGGCCTCGGTCAGCAGGCGGGCGACCTCTGCGAAGAATCAATCCTTGATCTGGAAGAGGGCCTCGATCTCCACGGCGATGCCCCCGGGCAAGGCGCCCATGCCAACGGCGCTTCGCGTGCCGATGCCGGCGTCGCCGAAGACGTCTTTCATGAGGTCCGAGAAGCCATTGATCACCTTGGGCTGGTCGCCGAAGTCCGGAGTGCAGTTGACCATTCCCAGGCTCTTGATCAGCCGCACAACCTGATCGAGCGAGCCGAGATGGCTTCGCACGGTGGCCAGGATCGCCAGTCCGGTCTGCCTGGCTGCCGCCATGCCCGCCGGGACGTCCAGATCGACGCCAAGCCTGCCGGTGATCATCGTGCCATCGGAACGGAGCGGGCCATGGCCGGAGACATAGAGCATGTCGCCGACTCGCTGCGCCGTCACGTAGGTCGCGACCGGCTTGGGTGCGGGGGGAAGCTCGAGCCCGAGCTCGGCCAAGCGATCTTCAGCTCCCATGAGAGTCGTCCTTCCTGTTCATTCTGACTCGGTCTCTTCGTGCTGCTCACCAAGATCACATGGAGCCAAAACTAACGGCTGTCGCGGGCCAAATCAATTAGGAGTGGCGAGTGGCTCGGAATAGTGGCCAGTGGCCAGTAAATCAACGATCGCCGTGGCCACCGCTCGCCCCGTCTTCACTGACCCCTGGCCACTACGAATCACGTCAACATCGCGTCACACCCCGATGTCAAGTCTCCGGAGCCTGAAGAAAACAGTGTAGATAAACTGGGTGGTCTGGGCAGTCAGAAACGCCCCCAGGATCTCTCGTCGCCGGTTCAGGCCCCGGTTACGATAGGGCGCATGTCCGCTGGAGCTAATTGTGCCAGGGATGGTCCTCTCACTCGAAGGATGGTCCCAACATGAGCGGGAGGTCTCGCCCGTTTCGCGTGGCGCTGATTCAGATGCGGTGCTCGACCGATCCCGAGGACAACCTGCGCCGCGGCTGTGCGATGCTCCGTCAGGCGAGATCCATGGGAGCGCAGGTGGCCTGTCTGCCCGAATTGTTCCGGACTCAGTATTTTTGCCAGGTGGAGGAGGCTGCGCGGTTCGACCTGGCCGAGCCGATTCCCGGGCCGACGACCGAGGCACTGGCCAGAGTCGCGAGGGAAGCGGGCATGGTGGTGGTCGGCTCGATCTTCGAGAAGCGTGCGGTGGGCGTCTATCACAACACGGCGGTTGTCCTCGACGCCGATGGCACGCTCCGCGGCCGTTACCGCAAGATGCACATTCCCGACGATCCGCTGTATTACGAGAAGTACTACTTCACGCCCGGTGATCTCGGTTTCCAAACATTCTCAACAGCGTTCGCCCGCGTTGGAACTCTGGTTTGCTGGGACCAGTGGTATCCGGAGGCCGCCCGGTTGACAGCGCTGAAGGGAGCGGAGATCCTCTTCTATCCCACGGCGATCGGCTGGCACCCGTCCGAGAAGGCCGAGTTCGGCGCGGCCCAGGCGAGCGCCTGGGAGACGATCCAGCGCGCCCATGCGATCGCCAACGGTCTCTACGTGGCCGCGGTCAACCGGATCGGCCACGAGGGTCCCGCCGAGGGCGGAATCGAATTCTGGGGAAGCTCATTCCTGGCCGATCCGTTCGGCCGGATCATCGCCAAGGCCGGCCAAGACACCGAGGAGATCCTCATCGCCGATTGCGACCCGAAGCTTCAGGAGGAAACCCGCCGCAACTGGCCGTTCCTGCGCGACCGCCGGATCGACGCGTACGCCCCGATCACGCAGCGGTTCCTGGATTCCGAGTAAAGGCATTGAATGCTCCGAGTCGTTCATATCGAGGTTTGCGATCCGTTTCTCGGATGTCCCGCAAGTTGAGGGCGCGACCGTGAGAGACGACGACAACAACCCGTATGCGGCTCCGAAGGCCGATGTCCTGGTGAAGGATCGACGCCTCGATTCTTCCAGCGATGCCTGGCGCCATGAGAAAATGCTGGTGGTGCGCAAGGGAGCCGAACTACCCGATCGATGTCTGAAGTGTGCCGCCCCGGCCAGAGGGTATCGGCTCAGTCGTTCTCTGTCGTGGCACAAGCCAGTCTGGGCCCCGACGTTATTGAGCAGCATTATCTTATATGAGCTTAGTTGCATATGTGTGCGATAGCGGGCGCGTGTCACTGTGGGCCTTTGTCCTCGCCACCGTAGGAACCGGGCGCGGGCCATCGCCCTGGGCTGGCTCGCAGCGCTCGCGGGGCTGGGATCGATCATCGCCGGGGGGATGGTCTCCGACTCTCTTCAGCCGATCGCCCTGATTGGGGGGATCGTCCTTTTGTTCGTGGGCATGATCTGCGGGGCAGTTGGCTCGCAGGTGCTTGTCCCCAGGCGTATCGACAAGCATTTCGTCTGGCTGAGCAAGGTTTCACCCGACTACCTCGCCGCGTTTCCGGACTGGATCGCGTGAAGGAACGGTTCTCCATGACGCCCGCCCAGCTTGGTTATCGCATGCCCGCCGAATGGGAGCCGCACGAGGCGACCTGGATCGCCTGGCCCCACAACCGCGACGACTGGCCTGGGAAGTTCGCGCCCGTTCCCTGGGTCTACACCGAGATCGTCCGCCATCTCAGCCGCGTCGAGACCGTGTGCATCGTGGTTGCCGGCGGCACGATGAAGCGCAGGGTTGCCGACCTGCTCGACCGCGCGGGGGTAGACCTCGAGCGAGTGCAGTTCTTCAAGGCGGAAACCGACCGGGTCTGGCTTCGCGACTCGGGCCCGACATTCGTGATCAGGGATCAGGCAGCGGGCTCGGTTTCGTCAGAGGAATCACCCGCCGAGCCCATCGGGCTGATCGACTGGAAATTCAACGCCTGGGCCAAGTATGACGACCACCTCAAGGACAGGCACATCCCACGGCGGATCGCGCGGAAGCTTTGTCTGCACCGCTGGGTTCCCCGAGTGGAGCTTGAAGGGGAGCCGGTTCGCGTGGTGCTCGAAGGAGGCGCCATCGACGTCAACGGCCGGGGCAGCCTGCTGACCACCGAGGAGTGCCTGCTGAGCGCTGTCCAGTGCCGCAACCCGGGCCTCGACCGCCCGGGCCTGGAGCAAGTGCTCGCCGACTATCTGGGCGTCCGCAACGTGATCTGGCTGGGCCGGGGCATCGCGGGCGACGACACGCACGGCCACGTGGACGATCTCGCTCGGTTCGTCGATCCGCGGACCGTCGTGACCGTGGTCGAGCCCCACGCGGACGACCCCAACCACGAGCCGCTCGCGGACAATTTCCAGCGGCTCCAGTCGGCACGCGATCAGGTCGGCCAGTCGCTTCGCGTCGCGACCTTGCCCATGCCCGTCCCGGTCGTCTTCGACGGCCAGCGCCTGCCCGCCAGCTATGCCAACTTCTACATCGCCAACAGCCTCGTTCTGGTTCCCACCTTCAACGACCCCGCCGATCGGATCGCCCTGAACACTCTGGCCGAGCTTTTCCCCGACCGGCAGGTCGTCGGCATCCACTGCGTCGATCTCGTCCTCGGCCTGGGCACGTTGCACTGCCTGTCACAGCAGCAGCCGAAGACGTAGGGTCCGCACAACGGCAGACCCTACAATCTACTTCGCTCCCGGGACAGTTCGGTCCAGCCGCGTGTCGAAGTGACGGCTACTGGGCAAGGGAGGGAGTGGAGCCTAAAATGGATGGCTGGCTGAAACAAACGGCGTTGACTCGCAACGATTTTGCCGGCTCCGGTAGTCCGGCCGCTGCCGGGCGCAGCCAGGGAGCAGATCATCATGGCTCGTCAGAACTCCTCCCGGCGGGAGGATCATCGTCCATCGAAGAAGGATCACCGGCCGCCGTCGAAGTTGGGGCCGGGGTCGGGGCCCAGAAAACGGGCGGTGCCGGGACCCGGCGGGCCGCCGCCCCGGCACCGGGAGACGGGAGCGAAGACACCGGGCCCGGGCCGTTCGCGAGCGCAGCCGGAACGGTCGAAACAGGGCGTTTCCGGGTACGAACCTGAATCGGAAAGCGGCAAGCCGCAGCGGCTCCAGAAAATTCTGGCGCACGCCGGACTGGGCTCGCGCAGGGACTGCGAGGAATACATCCTCCAGGGCCGGGTCACTGTCGATGGCAAGGTCGTCCGCGAGCTCGGCACGCGGGTCAATTCCGAGGGCGCGGCGATCGCAGTGGATGGCGAACGGGTCCGTCTCGAGAAGATGGTCTACTTTGCCGTGAACAAGCCGAAGGGCTATGTCTCGACCAACAACGATCCCGCGGGCCGGCCCCGGGTGGTCGACTTGCTGCCCGATGTCCCGGAGCGGGTCTATGTGGTCGGCCGGCTCGATGAGGACAGCATGGGGTTGATGATTCTGACCAACGACGGCGAGCTGGCCAACCGCCTGGCTCATCCTCGGTACGGGGTGGAAAAGACCTACCGCGCCCTGGTGGCAGGAACCCCTGGTCGCGAGATCCTGGATAAGCTGACCGAAGGAATCTGGCTTTCCGACGGCAAGGTTCGTGCCAAGCGGGCCGGGTTCGCCGGTAGCCAGGGTGAGGCGACCACGCTCGAGCTGGTGCTGGCCGAGGGCAAGAAGCGCGAGATCCGCCGGATGCTGGCCAAGCTTGGGCACAAGGTCATGAGCCTGACCCGGATCGCCATCGGCCCGGTGGTCCTCAAGGGACTCTCTTCCGGAGAACATCGCCCCCTGTCTCGTAGCGAGATCGACCTTCTGCGGAAGGTTGCGGCGGGTATCGAGGTCTCGCCTCCACGATCTTCGGAGCACCGCGGCAGCCGCCCGACTTCGACTCCGCCTGGGCCGCGGCGGTCCAGCGGCCGGCCCGAAACCACCGAGGATCGTGCTCCCCACGGCCGGAGCCGCAACGAGGTGGAGCGTCCCCGCCGCGATCGCGCGC
>JBAUOX010001245.1:0-4432 GCA_049579985.1 Isosphaeraceae bacterium
GGCTTGCAAACGACTCCTGCTGCGCCCGGTAATTCCCTGCGAGCTCCCAGCGATAGCCCCGCGGGAACTCGAGCGCCGAAAGCTCGGACTGGAGCTCTCGGTTCACGGAGCCCACATCGCGCTTGTCGAGCCTCGCGGTCACCGTGATTACGGGTTGCTGGTTCTCCCTCCACAATTCGTTCGGGCTGCGCACGACCCGGATCGACGCGAGCTGGTCGAGCGGGACAAAGCCGATCCCCGCGGCCGCGGGCGTGCCCGGCGCTGGCGAGGTCGGAGAGGCCGTGGCCATTGCGAGACTTATGGGCAACCGGCCCAGGTTTTCCCGGTCGTACCGTATCCGGTCGGGATAGCGGACGCGGATCTTGGTCATCCGATCCTGCTCGGGGACCGTGCCGGCTACCTGGCCGTAGAGGGCGGCGTTGAGCTGGCTCTCCACGTCGAGCTCGGTGAGGCCGACGCGCGCGGTCTGAACGCTGTCGGGGCGGACCACAATATCGGGATTGCCGAGGTGAACGTGAGTGTTGACATCGACGACGCCTGCGACCTGCTCGACGATTTCGCCCACTTTGGCCGCAAGTTCGCGGAGGGTCGCCGGCTCCGGCCCGAAGACCTTGACCTCGATCGGCTCCTGAACGCCCGCAAGATCGTCGATCTGATCCATCACGAGGGGTTTGAACTCGGTCTCGAGCTCGGGGACCGATGCCCTCAACTCCTCTCGGAGCGCATCGAAGATCTCTTCCATGGGGCGGCGCTGCCCCGGGGGTTTCAGACTCACGAGGATGTCGCCGGTGAAGCTCTCGGTAGCGAAGAAGCCCAGCTCGGCGCCGGTCCGGCGAATGTAGCCCTCGACGTCGGGCGTATCGAGCAGCACCTTCTCGACGCGGCGGAGGACCTTGTCGGTCTGGCTCAGCGACGTCCCGACCGGCATGTTGTAGTCGAGGACGAACGCCCCTTCGTCCATCTCGGGCATGAACCCGGTCTGCAGGTGCGTGGCGAGCCACCAGCCGGGGATCACCGCCAGCAGCGCGAGCAGTACGGCGAGCCTCGGGAATCGGAGTCCGACCTTGAGCATCCCCTCGTAGCTATTGGCCAGAACGTTGTAGATCGGCCCTGTCGAGGGCATCGGACGCCGCCCCAGGAAGCGGGCGGCCAGCACCGGGATGATTGTCAGGCTGACCACCATCGAGACCAGCAGCGCCACGCTGAGCGCGAGCGACAGCGACTGGAAGAACTGGCCCACGACCCCGCGCATAAACGCCAGCGGCAGGAACACCAGGATCGTGGTCAAGGTCGAACCGATGACCGCCCCACTGATCTCCTTGCTGGCGCGGTCCACGGCCGCATCGCCCGTCTGGCCCTCGGCCAGGTGGCGCGCGATGTTCTCGATGACCACCACGGTGTCGTCGATGATCAGCCCGATGGCCACCGCCAGTCCCCCCAGCGACATCAGGTTGAGGGTGTCGCCGGTAAGATGGAGGAAGACAAAGCTGATGATCAGGCTCAAGGGGATGGAAAGGGCGGCAATGAGCGTCGCTCTCAGGCTCTTGAGGAACATCAGCAGGATGAGCACGCTGAACGCGCCGCCGATGACGATGGCGTCCCGGACATTGGCAATGGCCGTCTTCACGAGCAGACCCTGATCGTAGACCGGACGGATGGAAACTCCCGGCGGGGCGGACTTCGCTGCGTCCGCGAGCACAAGGTCGAGCTCACGCGAGACCTGCAGAGCGTTGCCGCCAAGGCGGCGAAAGACGGTCAGCGCGACGGCGTTCCGGCCGTTGGCGCGAATCGCCATCGTCCTGTCTGCGTGCGAGATGACGACGCGGCCCAGGTCGCGCAGGCGGATCGACTGGCCGTTCTTGCTGGCGATCACCCGGTTCTCGAGCTCCAGCGGATCAGTGGCCTGCGTGTCGGCCAGCACCTGGTACTGGAGCACCTCGCGATCGAGCCGGCCGACCGCCTTGAGCCTGTGCTCTTTCCCCAGGCGGTCGGCGACGTCGGCGATGGAGAGCTCGGCCGCCACAAGGGCCTGGGGATCCACTTCCACCAGGATCTCACGAATATCCCCGCCCTGGACCGTGACGTAGGAGACATCCGCGAGCCGGCTGATCCGCGGCCTCAGGTCGTAAAAGGCATAGTCATGCAGCGAGGCGGGGTCTCGGCCGCCGGTGACGACGAACGAGATGATCGGGAAGACCGAAGGCGTCTGGCGTTCGGTGATCGTGGTCGTGCCGGGCGGCAACTGGGACCCGACTTCGGCCATGCGGGCGCGAATGTCGTTGAGCGCCTGGATCATGTCGGTGCCGGGCGCAAAATCGATCGATAGCTCGGCCGCGCCGCGGACCGTTTTCGAGCGGACCCGGATCACCCCCAGGACGATGCTCACCGCCTCCTCGATCGGCCGTGTCACGGCCACCTCGACGTCCTTGACGGCGAGGCCCGGCGACTGGACGATGACCACGATCCGAGGGAATGCCACTTCCGGATAGATGCCGCTGGGCATCCGGAACATCGAATACAGGCCGAAAGCCGAGAGCAGCACAGTCGTCAGGACGATGAGACCGAAATAAGGCTTGGCGAAGGCGACAAGGTTCATCCCGCGCCCTGCCTGGCGGTCTTCGATTTCCGGCTCTGCTGTGATGCTCATCCCTCATGCTCCGAGCCGGCCTTGGTCTTGTCGGGCTTCACCGTTGCCCCTTCGGCCTTGCCCTCTTTCGCTTGGCCTTGCCCGTTGCCTCTTCAGTCTTCACCGCTGTCCCTTCGGGTAGGTTATAGCCCCCCTCGACGATCACCGGCTCTCCTTCCTTGAGGTCCGTTTTCGAGATAGCCACCCAGCCCCCCTGAGAGGTCCCCAGCTCGGGGTGGAGCGCCACCGTCTTGCCGTCCCGGACGACGGTCAAGACCGGACCTTCGCCCTGGTCGAGGATCGCGGCTGAGGGCACTTCGAGCACTCCGGAATGCTCGTCCACGGTGATCGTCACGCCCATGGTCTGCCCCAGGGTGAACCGCCCGGCCGGGTTCTCAACGAGGATGAGTACCGGCAGGTTGCCGGTCTGGACATCGGCAAGGCGGCCGACGAAGTCGACCTTCCCTTCCAATCCGGCGTCTCCGCGCGCCGCCTCGCCGGACGACTCCGGACGCGACTCGACGATCCTGAGTTGAGCCTTCTGCCCGACGTGGACCGCCTGAGCCGAGCGCGCGGGCAGGTAGACGGATACGAAGATCTGCCGGGTATCGACCACCTCACCGATCGGGGCGCCGATCGCGATCGTCTGCCCGGGATGGCAGGTGAGGTTATCGAGGACACCGTCGATCGGTGCGCGAATCGTGTGCAAGTCGAGGTGGGCCTTGGAGAAGGCGACCGCTCCATCGGCCACGGTGATCCTTGCCTCGGCCTCGGCCACCGCCTCCGGCCGGGGTCCGATCAGCATGGCCTGAAGCTGGGCTTCCGCCGTTTGTTGCAGGAGCCGGGCCGAGGTCACCGCCAGCTCGGCCTCGAAGACCTGCTGCTCGGAAACCTCGCGCCGCGCCAGCAGGGGCCGCAACCGCTCCGCGGCGGCCTTGGCGCGCTCGAGCGCCACCTTCGCCTGCTCGACCGCGAGCTCGTTCGACCTCCGCTCCTCGCGCCGGGGCAGTGACTTGAGGAGCGCCAGTGAGGCCTTGAGGCCATCGCGCGTGGCCGTCTTTTCGGCGAGGTCGGCGAGGGCAACCGCCTGGTCGAGCTCGACGATCGGCTGGCCCTTCTTGACCGTCTCTCCTTGCTTGACCACGAGCTCGTGAACGTGTCCCTCGACAGCAGGCGTCAGCATCGCAAGCCTGGCGGGAATCGCTTCGCTGCGTCCCAGGCCTTCGACAGTTTGGACGATCGTGCCGCGCCGGGCCGCCTCGACCCGAACCGTCACGTGGGCTTCTTCCGCTCCGGAATGCCCGTCCTTCGCTTCCGCCGTCTGGCTCTCCTTGCGGCATCCGGCAAGCCCGACGCAAAGCAGTCCCACGAGCATCCACCAGCGACCGGTCATGCCTTTGCTTCCTCGCTCCCAGTCCTCGATCGAAAAGAGTCGATGCGCATTGTCACTTCGAAACATATCCGGCGCAAGCGACGGACAGTATGGGCAGGCAACCTAAAATACTCAACGATGACGTTTCCGACAAAAGTCCCGAGTGATAGTCTGGGAGGGATAGGGAGCTTGAAAAGAACCAGCGACAAGTCTTCATTTCCAATGGCTTTAGGTAGCTGTGGCCACCGAATTACCCATCAACTTCGCCCGATCAATATGAACGGGCGTTCAATTTTGTCGGAAACGTCAACGATCCGACACAGGGCTAAAAGGACCGCCGGCACTGGGAGGATCGGCCATGGTAGCGCGACCCACCAGACGGCAAATCTTTGCGGTAAACTGCACAGCGCCAGCCCGCCACGACTGCAGGGCCG
>JBAUOX010001246.1:0-4755 GCA_049579985.1 Isosphaeraceae bacterium
GTCCATTGCCACTTAAGGTTGATTCGTCCGTGACCGAGCCTGCCGGTCAAAAACGAAGCCAAAGTGGTAGAGAGAACGCTCCACGCTCCACGCCCGAGCGACTACTGGTCGAGGGACTCAGGCTTTACCCGGTGGACCCGCGGACTCACTGCCTGATGCCCAATCATTGTCTTTCTTACTCTACTCCGAGACCTACCTGATGACACAACCCAAGGGGCGGAGGCTTCGTGATGAATCCCTTCGCACGCTCTTACACTTCGGCGAGTTCGGAATCAACCTGCTTGCTCGTCGGTTTCGGCTGCGGCCCGGAAATCCACCGCAGCACCGCCGTGCCCAGGATCACGACCACGCAGACCAAGAGCATGAGCGTCAGTCCGATGTTGAGCCAGCCCCGAATGACCTCGCCCTGGCCCGCCTTGACCATGTTCCAGAACTTGCCGGTAATCTCGTAATAACCGGTCGTGGACGTGGTGGTCGCGACGAAGACCAGGGGCAGCAGCGTCACGGCCGCGTAGCGGCCGCGGCCGGCGTTCACGAGCCCCGTCGTGACCACCGCGAGCGCGATCACGGCCAGGAGCTGATTGGCCATGCCGAACATCGGCCAGATCGTCTCGACCGAACCGGTCCAGATGAAGTAGCCCCAGCCGCAGACCACCAGGCCCGTCGCCAGCATCGCGGCCGGCAGCCAGTCCAGATTCCCCAGCGGTTTCCACAAGCGGCCCAGGAACTCCTGGACCAGGAACCGCGCAATCCGCGTTCCCGCGTCGATCGTCGTCAGGATGAACAGGGCCTCGAACATGATCGCGAAGTGATACCAGTACGCGATCAGCCAGCGCACGCCGGGAAGAGCGTTCGAGAAGATCCGGGCCATGCCCACCGCCAGGGTCACGGCTCCGCCCGTCCGCCCGTGGAGCGACTCCCGCACGTCCTGCTCCATCGCGACCAGCTCGCTCCCGGGCGCCGGGGCCGCACCGTCCCCTGCCCCGTGGCCGCCGTGCGGGTCAACCTCGGACACCTTGAGGAACTGCGCGAAGTCCGGGTTCTTCGCCATGAACGTCGGCCGCTTGCCCAGGTCGATGTTGATGTCGTAGTACATCGCGTTGGGCAGAGCGGCCGCCGCGATCAGGGCGACCACGCCCACCAGTCCCTCCATCAGCATCGCACCGTAGCCGATCATCCGGATGTCGCTCTCCTTGCTGACCATCTTGGGCGTCGTTCCCGAGGAGACCAGCGAGTGAAACCCCGAAATGGCCCCGCACATTATACATATAAATACATACGGGAAAATTGGTCCGTCGAAGTAGGGCCCGCCGCCCCGCGCGAAGTACGGGCTGATCATGGGCGCCTCGAGCTTCGGGTTGGCCGCGATGACACCGATCACCAGCAGAAAGATCGTGCCGATCTTGAGGAAGCTGGAAAGATAGTCGCGCGGGCAGAGGAGCAGCCAGACAGGCAAGACGGCCGCGACGAAGCCATAAGCCGCCAGCGCGAAGACCGCGCCGTCACGGGAGAGCGAGAAGTAGGGCTCCAGCGGCGAGCCCGGGACCAGGGCGCCTGCGACGGTGGCTCCCAGCACGGCCGCGCCGCCGAGGATCGAGGCCTCGACGACCTTGCCCTTGCGGAGGCGGTACATGTACCAGCCGACGAAGAGGGCGATGGGAATTGTGCAGGCGATGGTGAACGTGCCCCACGAGCTGCCGGGAACCAGCCGCCGCGCTTTCTCGGGCAGGACCAGGCCCTTGCCCCGGGGATCGGACGTGAGCGTCGAGCTCGCGGGCACAGCCAGGCGGAACGGCTCGTGAAAGAGCATCGACTGCTCGGCCGCCTCACCGAACCTGTACGTGGTCTGCGCGGGCACGTCGTAGATCCGCGGGCCGCCCCTCCGCATGGAGATCGAGATGCTCGAATCCTTCGGATAGACCAGCACCGTTCCCGCCTTGAGCGGGACCTCCTCGCCCCCGAGCGCCTTGACGACCACGATCCCCAGCCCGGCCAGCGTCATGATGATGATGTACAGGATGGCAAGCGTCGCGGCGATACCCGCCGGCCGGCCGATCTCCTGGCGTGCCAGGCTGGCCAGGCTCCTTCCTCCGCGCTGGGTCGAGAGCGCCAGCACCATCATGTCCTGCACCGCGCCGGCCAGGCAGACGCCGACGACCAGCCAGACCAGGCCCGGCAGGTAGCCGAACTGGATCGCCAGCACGGGGCCGATCAGCGGGCCGGCCCCCGCGATCGCCGCGAAGTGATGGCCGAAGAGGACCCAGCGGTTGGTCGGGTCGAAGTTCTGGCCGTCGCGAAATCGGTGCGCCGGGGTTTCCCGCTTGTCGTCGAGCACGGCGACGCGGGCCGCGAGAAAGGCGCTGTAGTAGCGGTAGGCGATTGCCAGGATCGCCAGCACCCCGAGCATCACCGGCATTGCGTGTAAGGACATGGTGGACGGGTTCCCGAGGATCCTGTGTCGAAAAGAAAAGAGTGGCTACTTTCGCCTGGTCTTGTATCCGAGTGCCAGGAGCGCGGCGCCCACCGCCTGGAGATGGTCGCCCTGAAGCTCGATACGGCCTTCCTTGATTGTCCCGCCGGTGCCGCACGATGCCTTGAGCCGGGCCGCGAGAGCGGGCAGGTCGTTGCCGTCGGGATCGAGAGATCCGATGATGGTGACGATCTTGCCCCTGGCCCGTTTCTCCAGGCCCAGCCTGGCCGTCTGGTTCTCAGGCGGGAGCCGTTTGGACTCGGCCGCCGGCGGTGGGCAAGCGCATTCCGATTCGAGCTTGCCGCAGCGCTCGCACGTCGGCGGGCGGTCCCAAGGTGTTCCCGCGAAGAGGCGAGTCACGCGTCGAGGCTCCTTATGAGTGCGGCCTCAGCCCCCGGACGGCCTCAGACCTCAGGTTCCAGCGGGCCTTGGTCGGGCAGGACGCAACGCAACGGACAACGCTGGCACTTGGGCGATCGCGGAACACAGAACTGGCGGCCGACCTGCACGAGCCAGGTCGAGAGGCGGGCGATCTCCTCGCGGTTCCCGTCGGCCTGCCGGCTCAGCAGTTCGCTCGCCTGGTCGTATTCCGCGGCCGAATCGATCCAGCCGTGGCGGACGAGGATGCGATAGGTACCCCGGTCCAACGGATAAACGGGCTGGCCCATCGCCAGCAGAATTGCGTCGGCCGTGGCCAGCCCGACGCCATTGATGGCGGCTAGCTCTTGGCGGCGTCCGGCCAGCTTCCTGGCCGCCGGATCGTGGGCCAAGTCCTCGTTACCGAAGGCCTTCGAGTACCAGCGGGCAAGGCGCACCAGCAGAGTCGCGGACCGTGCCGGCAGGCTCAGACCGGTGTCACGCAGGGAATCGAGGATCTCGGACGGCTCGATTCCGGCCAGCGTCGTGGGGACGAGCAGACCGGAGTGATCCAATGCCTCGAGGGCCGCTTCAGCCCGCGCGGGGTCCGCCGACCGCGCCAGAGCCGCGGCAAGTACGGCTTCAAACGCCGCACGCCTCTCCGGAGCGAACCGCGGCTGGCCGTAATGATCGGCCAGTGCCGCGAGCAGAGTGGGATAAGACTCGGCGAGTGAGGCCATGACAGTTCGGCCCGCACAGAAAGCGAACAGGGGCTACAGCCCCTGTGTCGAGGCCGGCTCAGGCAGTGGAGTCGGAGGTCTCAAGATTCCTTGGCCTTGGCCGCCGCAAACGCACGGGCAAGCTTACTCTTGCGTCGGGCGGCCGTGTTGGGATGGAGCACGCGGCGTGAGCCGGCCTTGTCGATCTTGGCGACCGCGGCCCGAAAGTCGGCCTCGGCTTTCTCAAGATTGTGCTCGCTCACCGACTGGAGGGTTTTCCTCATCGAGGTCTTGATGACCTTCTTGGTGATGCGGTTGTGCTTCCGGCGCTTGATGCTTTGGCGCAGCCGCTTACCTGCGGATGGAGAGTTTGGCATGGCTCCTTGTTGATCCAGCAATGAGGGTTGGGGGCGCGCCGTCAGGGAGACTCGGGCTTTCCACAAACAGACCGAGCGGTCTCCGACCATCGTCGATCGAATCCTGAGGGGGCGAATTCCCGAAGCGTTCGTCCGGACGAAACAGTGAATCTACCATGAATTCCGGCTTCAATTCAAGTTTCGAAGTCGCTGAGCCACGTCGAGATAGGAGTAATCCTTGGCGGCGACTTCATTGTAATGCTCTTCGGCGGCCTCGGAATTGCCCAGAGCCTCGGCCACCCGTCCCAGGCGGTAATGCAGTGAGAGGAAGTTGTCGGTGTTCCCATCCTCGAGACTTTTCAAGGCTTCGGTATAGCTGCGGTCGGCCAGCTTGTAGGCATTATTGGCCTCGAAGCTCAGCCCGGCCTGATAGAGCGCCTGAACCTTCAGTGTCGGGCTCGAACGGGCTTGCTGGAACTCGCCGATCGCCTCGTCGTGCAACCCGGCGCGGGCCAGGCAGAGACCGAGCTGGTAGTGCAGGTTCGTATCCTCCGGGCTCGCGGCCGAGCGGCGGCGGAATTCCTTGATTTCATAATCGCTGAGCAGCTTGTTGAGCTGATCGAGCTTCGCCCTGGCAGCCATGTCGTCGGGACGGTCCTGGGTGCGCTTGGTCCACGATTCGATCGCCCGCTTCATGCGTGTGATCTGAACATCGGCATAGGCCTGGACCAGCATCGGCTCCTTGGGATTGGCCTTCAGTCCCTGCGCCAGGATCTTCTCGGCGGCCTCGAGCTGGCTGCGATTGCGGTACTGCTCGGCCAGGTTCAGGTAGGGCCAGACCTGGTTCGGGTTC
>JBAUOX010001247.1:0-2085 GCA_049579985.1 Isosphaeraceae bacterium
ATCCGCCCGCGTCTTCCACGAAGAGTGCAAGGCCCTCCCCGAGGCAATCGAGCTTTACGCCGCCGGCCGACTCAAGCTCGGAGGGCGCCGCGTTTCCCTCGTCTCGCCGCGGTGAGCAGGTGGCGTGCTCGACACTTTGAAATGTCCTTCAGAGCGACCTGACCTACGCCAAACTCAAAGCAGCAGATGGTCCAGACTCGTCAACCCCACAGGCTCGCGGCTGGCAAATGGCTCGGCGTGCCTGACCCCGACCATGTGGCCCCAGAACCGGGTGCGATCGCAGACCGAGTCAATTACTCCCGGCTTTCCGGCCGGCTGGTTGTCCACCAGTTGCGATCGATAGCACCTGAGGGCCTGGTCCTTCGCCTCGAGCTGGTCGGAAATGTCAATCAGCAGGCTGGGCCGCTCAACGATCCGCAAGTGGACGCTGAAATAGTAAAGGATCCGCGCCGGGTGAAACGGGGCCCCGGGAATGTCGGACCTGGACAGCTTGCTCCAGAAACGGGCGTCCTCCACCAGCTTGGTGGCCGCGGTGTGGTCCGGGTGAGCATCCTCCCAGTACGGCGCGAAGATCAATCGGGGCCGGACCTGGCGAAAGGCGCCCGCCAGCACGCGACGGTTAACCAGGGTGGGCTCCAGGCTACGGTTCGGCAGGTCAAGATTCTTCCGCCAGGGGTTGCCCAGCGCCGAGTTCGCCGCCAAGGTCTCCGCCGCCCGCCGCTCGAGAGATCCCAGCGGAGTCGGCTCACCGCTGGTCAGGTCGAGGATTCCGAGCTTCCATCCTTGCCCGATGAGCCGGACGATGGTCCCTCCCATTCCGAGCTCGGCGTCGTCAGGATGCGGTGCCACCACGAGGGCGTCGAGCATGTTCTGTGCTCATCGCTGGGAAGATCGGCCAAGGACCAGACCTTTGGATTATGAGGAGACTTGTACCAGCACGCAACCTCGCCGCTGGGATTCCCTGAAAGAGGTGCCAACGGTCCGCCGTCGAGGCGGCGCGCCGAGCTGGGTATCCATGGACTGAACAGATGAGCCGTAAAATGTCGAGAAACGCGGAGTTCACGCAGCCGGAAACGCCCCGAGCGAGGACAGGAAGTGTTAGCAGGGCGTCGAGTTGTGTATCCATGGACTGAACATATGAGCCGTAAAATGAAGCCGACTTCGCCGTTGACAGCCTCATTCGTTGTTGCGCCTCGTGCGAGGGGATGGGGCAACCGGCATTCCCCGCGTTCCCGCCCTGCGTTAAGATACCGCCGGAGGTGCCTTATGCCCGATACGATCACGCTCTCCGAATCCGCCGTCGCCACCCTCCGGTTCCGCGTCAAGGGCTGGAAGATGCCGGTCCGGGATCGGCACCTGGAAGCCTTCCACGAGTTGGTCGCCGCCGGGATCATGGAGCCGGATGGCGACGACTTCCGCTTCACCGAGGACGGCTGGGCACGACGAAACGAATTGCTCGCCGAGGCGGAGGAGCGGATCGAGCGAAACCGCTACGAGCCGCCCGATGCGAGCCGTTTATCGGAAGCCGCCAGGGACCTATTACGGCGGATATCGTCCGGCGAGCGCGTCGAGGTCGTGGGCGAGAATAGGCCCGCGTTCCGCGAGCTGGCGGGAGCCCGGATCGTGATTCTGGGGCACTCCTTCGCTGGGGGAGATGAATCGATTTATCGATTCACGTATTGGGGCCATAAACTCCGGTTCGAGATCCTGAGTTGCGCGAAAGAATCGGCCTGATAGGATGCCGGGAGGTTGCGGGAATGGCATGGGAATGTGGGAATGGCATGGGGTCAGACTAGGCTGATGTGAAGTTGGCCTTGACAGCCAAATTGGCAGACAACGATTCATCTCGCTTTTGTTTTTTGTTACGGGCACGCCGCGTGACTGGAGGAAAGGGGACTTCCACCATCAGAATATCGAGACTCCTCGCTGAACTCCACCGTGATTCGTTGTATCCCATGATGGGAAAAGACGCTTGGGTGGCTGGGGCTGACCGTAGGGAAGCCCCAGGGCCGAAGCCTATGCGTCTGGGGCGTCGCCTCCGGCTCCGCCGCCAGCCACCCGGATCCTGGCAGCTCTGGAATGGTG
>JBAUOX010001248.1:0-1789 GCA_049579985.1 Isosphaeraceae bacterium
GGTCCATCCCGTGACGTGGGCACGATGTGCTCGACCTCGAAGGGCAGGTTGAAGATGGCCTCCGGCGCGTGACAGTATTCGCAACGGTGCCCGGCACGCTCGGCCACGCCGGCATAGTGCCTGTTCATTGCGCCAGGGCGTGGCACAAAGCCGTGGCACGCTCGGTCGCGGCCCGCACCTCGGCGTCAACCAGTTGTTCCAGCTCCGCCTCTTCCTGCGCTGTCAAGAGGGAGTTCCCGGCGATCGCCTCACGCCTCAATGCCATCAGCTCTTCCAGTCGCCGTCGTTGCTCGGCGCTGAAGAAGCGGTCCGGGCTCATGTTCCGGACGATCACGAGGGTATCGGCGGCTTCCTGGGGGAGCTGCAAAGCCAGCGCGTCGAGGGCCTCGCCGGCCGTGCGTCCCATGGCCTGGTTCGGCCCGGACACGGCGCGGTAAGGCATCGATTCCGGATCGGCCGACTCGTGATAAACGGCGACTTTGGTCATGGCGTTGGTCCCTTCCTACAGATCTCTCAGGTTACCACCCGCGAGCACTTGCATACAATGCTAACAAGTGGTCGGCCTTCGTCCAGGAAAGGCAAAGGTGGACATCACTGACATTGTCGACGGGTGGCTTGAGCCGATAAGGGCACAGGAGTCGTTTTCGGGCGAGGCCCGACGGGTAGCTGGGGCAACTTGCCCCAGGATCGCGGGCCTCGGACGTGTCGCTGCCTCGCCGTGGTGTCGCCTCGCTTCCATCACAGCCACCCGGGCCGCAAGCCAGCGACGAGTGGCTGGAGCAGAATGCCCCAGGGTCATGGGACTCGGCTCCGCGATGATTCACCTCACAGGGGCGGCTTTGTCGCTGTTCTGGTAAAATCAATCGCCTGGATCAAGTCTTCGGTCAAGATCGCTGGAGCTTCCTTCATGCTCGAAGTCATTTTCATCGTCGAGGAGTCACCCGAGGGGGGGTATACCGCGCGGGCGCTGGGAACGTCGATCTTTACCGAGGCCGACGACTGGGGCGAGCTCCGGGCCAACGTGCGCGATGCCGTGAACTGTCACTTCGACGAGGACAAGGCTCCCAAGCTTATCCGTCTCCACTTCGTCCGCGAGGAAGTCCTCACCCTATGAAGCTCCCTCGCGACCTGTCCGGAGAGCAACTTGCCCACGCGCTCGCGAGACTGGGCTACCAGGTCACCCGGCAGACCGGGGCACATCTTCGGTTGACCACAAACGATCCATCGGAGCACCACATCACGATTCCGAATCACGACCCTCTGCGCGTGGGTACGCTCGCGGCTATTCTGAGAGACGTAGCCGGATTTCACGGTATCAGCCGGAACGAACTGCTCGATCGTTTGTTTTCTTGACCAGGATGCAACCCGCTAGCTGCACGTTACCGCGTCTGCGACCCGGAACCACCGATCCACCGATCTGGGGATCGAAGGGCGTGGACGAACAGGAGCGTCACGAACCCATTTCGGGCACATTGATGCAAGAAAGTCGTTTTTCGGGGGTGGCTGGGGCAGTATGCTCCAGGGACAAGAGCCTCGGACGACGGGTGACGAATGGCTGGGGCAGTATGCCCCAGGGTTGCAACGCTGGCCTTTGACGTGTCGGAGGCTCTGCTGTGGTGTCGCTGCGCTCCACCACAGCCACGCTTCTTCAGGGGCCGGAAAGCTTCAATTCAGGAGCGCGGCTCCTCGGGAAGTGTTCGGTCATCACGTTCGCCGTATCGTCAAGCGCTCTGGCCCGAGCTATCCCCTCCCTGACCATCTCCGGCGGCGGGAAGGGTCGCGCCCGGTG
>JBAUOX010001249.1:0-1890 GCA_049579985.1 Isosphaeraceae bacterium
GCTGGTCGTCCGGCCGGGCTTGATGGCCTCGAGGTGGCTCATCATCTCGTCGAAGTGACGCGGCGAGCTGTGCGCGGGCAGGTCGAGCCGGACCTCGGTGTCGAAGGTCGTCATCCCCACGGCATCCTGCTGGCGCATCATCAGGTAGGCCAGCACCGCGGTCAGGTACGAGGCGTACTGCAGCTTGGTGATACCGGGCGGCTCACCGTAGGCCATCGAGGCGCTGCTGTCCAGCAAGATCTGGGCGCGGAGGTTGGTCTCCTCTTCATACTGCTTGATGTAGAGCCGGTCGGTCCGCCCCAGAACCCGCCAGTCGAGGTGCCGCGGATTGTCGCCGGGGCTGTACTTGCGATGCTCGGCGAACTCGACGCCGAACCCCTTGTAGGGGCTGGAGTGCAGCCCCGTGATGAACCCCTCGACGACGCTGCGGGCTACCAGCGAAAGGTTCTTCACGCGCGCCAGGGCCGAGGGGTCCAGGTACCGGTATCCTCGATCGCGGCTCATCGCAATTGAAACCTCCTGCGGAGGGCCCACTCGGTGGTGAGCACGCCGACGAAGACGACCCAGAAGAGCCGGGGAAAGTAGAGCGGCTGCTCCAGCGAGTCGTGCCTCCGCTTCTCCTTGCGGTCGAGTTCGCCGATCAACTGGTCTGCCGTGCTGATATGAAAATAGCGCCCGCCTGTCGCTTCCGCGATCCTGGACAGCAGGGCGTCGTCCAGGTCAAGCCTGTCGAACTCGAGGTTGGGCCTACCGACCTCGGCGGTCGTCTGCTCGGCTCTCAGGACCGTTTCGCCCAGCCGGGTCTCGACCATGATCTCATAGGTCCCGGGCCGCTTGGGCTCGAAGCTTCCCTGGTAGCGGCCCGCCGAGCCCGCGACCGGGGCCAGGGTCACCGTGTCGGTCGTTCCCTGCGGGGTCTTGACCTGCGCAAGGACCTCGGCTTGCTCGGTTCCTTCCCCCTCCTTGTTGCGGACCGCGGCCAGGATGGTGATCGCCGAGTCCGGCTCGTAGTAGGCCTTGTCGGTGCGGGCGGTGATTCCCGCCCAGGCTTTCACCTCGGCCGTGCGGTTGGCCAGCCAGCGGATCATCTGGCCCCAGAACCGCGCAAACGGCGACTCCTGGTCCATGGCCATGGGAACCTGCTGCCAGTTGCGCGTCGTGTCGCTGGTAAAGACCGCCGCGCGGCCCTTGCCAACGGGTTGAACAGCCAGAACGGGCAGCTTGCCGTCCTCGCCAGGATGCGTCGCCAGCACCAGGGCGCCGGGCCGTGCCCCCTTGACGCGCACGCAACCGTCCAGCGGTGGCAGCCCAAGGGCCTGAGGCGGCGAGCTCGAGGTCGGGAAGAACTTGCCGATGTTGGCGAAGATCGGGTGGTCGCGCCCCGAGGGAGTGAGGATCGGCAGGAACGGATCGGTGATCTGGCCGAGGTTCCGATCTCCCGTGAGGACCGGCAAGATTCCCTCGAGCGCAGTCCCGCCGTAGCCTCCGGGCCCCAGGCTGTGATAGCCGCCGAACGCCAGCAATCCGGCCCCTGCGCGAACCCGCTGCACCAGCAGCTCCATGGGCTGAGGTTTCCAGTAGCTGCTGTCCAGGTCGCCCAGCAAGATCACGTCGAACTTCTCCAGGGTCGCTGCGTCCGCAGGAATCCCAGGCACTTTCAGGCCCTCCATGTTGGTCCGCTGGACGAACACGTTAGGGCGGGTCTGGACCAGGGCACAGAATTCGAGATCGGGGTCCCTGGAGAGGAACCGTTGCGCGATCGCCCCGTACTCGGCCCGCAACGTCCCCTCGAGGTAGAGCACCCGGATCTTGCTATCGACGACCTGGACCACGGCGGACCGATGGTTGTTCTGGGCGATCTTCTCTTCGGGTACCGGCGGTATGCGGACC
>JBAUOX010001250.1:0-2722 GCA_049579985.1 Isosphaeraceae bacterium
CCACTGTCGATCAGCATACCCCGGTCAAGCAATTCGTTGATCTTCTGGATGAACCGGAGTTCCTGCTCCAGCAATAGGCTACTGGTCAGCTCGTAGTGATCAGAGAGATCGCCTGCTCTGCGGGACAACTCGTTGCGAGTGGACTTGATGACCTGAATCACCCAGATTTCATCGGGTCCGAAATCGGTAAGCTCCCGGATCGGTGGGTTCTGGAGAAGCAAACCTTCTCCCTGGGAGTGGCCATCCAGGGCGACCGCTGAGCACAGGCGGTGGATGGAAGCCGAGGCGAGGATATGATCGGCGCTGATGTGCGGGCCGCGGAACGCCTCGATGGCACCGTGGACATCGACGCCCTCGACGATTAGTCCGGGGGCATCCTCATTTCCGGCCATGGAGCGGGCCTCGGCGAAGTTCACCCGCCGTTCCAACATTTTCCGCATCTGATCCTGGCTCAAAGCAGGGAGGCAAGGGCTGAGGCCGGGGAAGGCGACCATCGAGAGGAGGTGAGACGCCATCTGGGCCGAGTAGTTCAGAAAGGCGTCGATGAGGCAAGTGGCGGAATAGTCCTGCCAGAACCCCTGGAGCTGGTCTGTGGCCCTCTGGGGATCTCCTCGGAGCAAGCCATCCCAGGCGAGTAGGGCGCAGATGGCCCCGTAAGACATGCCGCCGATGGCTGCGATCTCGCCGTAGTCGCCGTCTTGTTCCAAGAGCCCTTGGAGGACGCCCGCCGAAAAAGCGGCATGACTTCCGTCGCCTTGGCAGGTGACGGCAATCTTGGTGGGCTTCGCGGTTTCACTGCCGCGGGATTGCACCCGGAGAGCACCCTCCAGCAAGCATAAGGGCTCTTCTCCGAGGAGTAATTCCCGGAGAGTCGCCGATTGTTCGGCGGTGATCCGGCCCGAAAGCCGGATTTCCTCGACCTCTTCGAGGCACTGCTCGACGGTATCCTCCTTACCGGGGTAGTACGAGTGGCTGGCGATCCTTGAGAGGGATCCGACGAGCTTCTCGAAGTAAGATGATTTGTCCACCGTGGCGTCTCGTCCGTGCTGTTTGTCGAAGCGGAGATGGTGAATTCCACGTCTTGGGTGTTCGGTCCTCGTCAAACCCGCGGCACTGACCTTTGAAGACGACACTCGGAGATTTGGATTTAGCCATTCTGGGAACATGCAGGGCAATTTACAATAGAGATTTATCAATACTAAGTATTAATTCCCGTAGCCTCCTCAGATCTCACGTCTCCATGCGATGCATGAATCTGTATTTCGCGCCATCTCACGCCGTTCGATCGGTAGTTGTCCAACGCCGTGGGCCAATCGACGTGTCAGGCGTGTCCGTACCCCTCGGCGCCAAAGCACGAGCGTGAAATAATGATCATGTGATGGCAATATCAGTTGATTCTGATCAGAGTGTCGACGTCCATCGGTCGCGTCCCCTCACCCCAAGGCCGGTGCGAGGAGCAGGACGGTCAGGCTCCGAGCCCCCTGGGCCCCGTGGATGATCACTCCTTCGATGTCGCCGGTGGCCGAGGGCCCCGCCATGAAGACGCCGTAGGGGCTGGCGGCGAGGTCGATCCGCCCGTAGGCGTCGTGCATGGTCGCGACCACCGACGCGGGGTCGAGCAGCACGACTAGATGCTGCGACAGGACCCCCAGGGCGTTGACGACCAGCTCCCCTTGAGTGAGCCAGACGGCTCCCGCTTCCGCCACCCCGAGCGGACTGCGAACCACCCCGACATCGACGTCGTCCAGCTCGTGAGGGTCGCCGACGTCCTCGACCCGCCGCGTGCCCGGAACTTCGGTCGCGGCCGAGCAGACGACCTTGGCGGCGGGGAACAGCTCCGCCACCTTGGTCCGGGCGGCCTCGCCGTCGGCCACCTCGAAGGACCTTCCCCCCATCGCCTCCAGTTGTCTCCGGAAGGAGGGGAGGAGGGGTTCGTCATTGTCCGGGAAGGCCGGGATCGCCGGCAGCGGCACGGCGAGGCGGGGCAGGTTGCTCCGGACCGCCGCCAGGATCGCGTCGCGCGGGCTCATGTGTTCCTCCGGTTCTCGAGGTACCACTGGCGGAACGTCTGCTTCGGGGCGGCCGGCAGCTCGCGGTGCCTGCCCCAGGGGTTGAGCGAGTTGTAGAGCAGAAACCGCGGCAGGTGCGTCATGGCCGTCTCGCCGACGGACTCGGCGGCGTGGAAGAGCGCCGGGTGGGCGAACGTCGTCCCCAGCGCCCGCATGCCGACCCTCTTGGTGAGCGTCAGCAGCCCTTTGGCGGCGACCACGCGGCGCCACTTGTAGATCAGGTCGGAGATGTCGATCTTGACCGGGCACACCTCGGTGCACGACCCGCAGAGGGACGAGTGGAAGGGGAGCTCGCGATACTTGCGGATGTCGAAGCCGGGGTCGAGGATCACGCCGATCGGGCCCGAGTAGGTCGCCCCGTAGCTCAGCCCGCTGCCGCGGCGGTAGACCGGGCAGGTGTTCATGCACGCCCCGCAGCGGATGCACTTCAGGCCGTGCCAGAAGTCCGGCGAGCCCAGCCGGTCGCTCCGCGTGTTGTCCACGAGCACCACGTGCAGCTCCCCGTCCCGCCGGGGGCCGTGGAAGTGGGAGGTGAACTGCGTGATCGCCGAACCCAGCGCGCTGCGCGAGAGCATGCGGATGAACACCCCGAGGTCCCGGGCGCGGGGGATCAACTTCTCGATGCCGATGCTGGCGATGTGGAGCGGCGGCAC
>JBAUOX010001251.1:0-1697 GCA_049579985.1 Isosphaeraceae bacterium
GGGCTCGTCGAAGCGGCCGCATCGCTGATCGCCGGGGTGTTCAAGCGAACCATCGTAGGCTTCGCGGCCGGCGGAGCCGTTCAGGCCGTGACCATGGCCTACCTCACTCGCGTCTCTGGCAGGGCCTTCATCGATTACTTCCGCCAGGGTCAGTCGTGGGGCCCAGGAGGAATCAACGAGACCGTGCTTCGCCAGTTCGAGCAGACCAGCCGATCCGAGTTCCTCCAGGACTTCGCCGGTCAATTCGTGCACAGGGTTCTCCAGAAGTTCCACCCGGGCACGAGTACTGGCCCTGCTTCATCCGCCCGGAAGGGGGATCGATGAAGCTCTTTCCCGATGACCACGAGACCATTGCCGGCACGGCCCGGCGGCTCCGCCAGGGCGAGACAACTTGTGTCGATGTCGTTCAATCATGCCTTGAACGGATCGAGCAGAGGGAGCACGAGGTCCGGGCCTGGGTGATTGTGGACCGAGACGGCGCGCTGGCACAGGCAGTAGAGCGCGACGCCGAACTGCAAGCCGGACGCGACCGCGGGCCGCTGCACGGGATTCCGATCGGGGTCAAGGACATCATCAATGTCCAAGGCCTGCCCACCTCATGCGGGATTGCCGGCTGGGAGGGGAGTACCGACCCGATCGACGCTTCCATTGTGGCGCGCTTACGCAAGGCGGGAGCGATCATCCTGGGCAAGACGGTCTCGACGCCTTTCGCCTGGATCGACCCGCCGGTGACTCGCAACCCATGGAACCTGGAGCGCACACCGGGAGGCTCGTCCAGCGGCTCGGCGGCGGCCGTTGCCTGCGGAATGTGCCTGGCAGCACTGGGCACTCAGACCGGAGGGTCCATCACACGTCCTTCGGCATTTTGCGGCGTGGCCGGAATGAAGCCGACATTCGGACATCTCGACGATCAGGGTATTTTTCCGCTGGCCCCCACCCTCGATCATCCCGGGTTCATCGCCCGTGCGGTGGCCGATCTGCGGCTGCTCTTCGAGGTGTGCCGCCGGCCCGACCCGCCCGCCGAACAGTATGCCCCGTGGGTGCGAGGCGCCGTCGACCGTCCTCGCCTGTCCCGGCCGCACGGGATCTTCGACTGCCTCGCCTCGCCGGAAATGGGGGCCGCATTGAACTCGGCCCTCGGGTGCCTGGGCGACGCGGGTGCCGAGGTGTGCGTCTTTGGCGCAACGCACTTGTTCGAACCCATGCTCCGCGATCATCGATTCATCATGGCGGCTGAGGCGGCCGCCGCGCACCGAGAACTGGGCGACGCGAAGCCGCCGGCTTACCCTCCGCGGATCGCCGAGCTGCTACGAGAAGGCGATGCCATCCGCGACCTTGATTACCTCCAGGCCTGCGGGCACCTGTCCAAGCATCGATTGATCATGGATGAGTGGCTCAAATGCGTGGATGCCCTGGTGACTCCCGCAACCCTCGGTGCTGCTCCGGACCCTTCAACCACGGGCGACCCCGTCTTCAACTCGCCCTGGAGCCTGCTCGGCCTCCCCACGGTCTCATTTCCGATCGGACTCTCAGCGGACGGCTTGCCTCTTGCTGTCCAGTTGATCGGGAGAGCACGATTCGACCTGCATCTCTTGAGAACCGCGCAGTGGTGTGAAACCGTCATCCGATCCGCGAATCGAGGGAGCTGAGGTTCACCAGACATGACCCCTCCGACTGAACCGCCGGCCAATGATGCC
>JBAUOX010001252.1:0-11484 GCA_049579985.1 Isosphaeraceae bacterium
GGTTCAGCCTTGGCAAGCAGTCGGACGGGCTGAAGCGGCGGAATGGTCGCTTCGGCCGGCCTCGGATGAAGCTGCGCCGCCCATCGTCTGGCCGCGGCCGCGATGCGTGTTGAACAGCCGTCCGAAACTCCGTCGTGTGTCCATCAAACTTGAAATATGAACTTACAACGATTTTTCTCCAGGTTTTCTGGCAGCCGCGTATTCGCCTTGGCGGCACCGGCGGTATATTACAGTGGATGTTCGGGTTCCTTCCAGGAGTCGCAACCGTCAACGACCCCACGGCTAAAGCCGGGGGCTTGAAGTCGCAAGTCTTCAAGCCGTGTTGACCAGGCTCAGTCCTTCGCAAGGGGGACTACGTTGGGAAGGTCACGATACCGTCAGATGCGTTGCCAGTCTGTCGCTCTATCGTCCTGGATTAAAAGACTGAGGGTCTAGGTCGGTGTCCTGGGCACGACAAGCCTTTCCAACATTGCCGAGGCGAACGTATACCGCCGCAAGGCGCGAGATCTCGTAAGGGACACAATACACTGCAAGTCTTCGTGTTGGACAACAATCGAAAGCCACTCGATCCTTGCTCGCCGGCGCGTGCCCGCTATTTGCTCAAGCGGGATCGGGCCGCAGTCTTCCATCGCTATCCCTTCACGATCATCCTCAAGGACCGGACGGTCGAGGATTCGATCGTCCACAAGCACCAGATCAAGATCGATCCGGGCTCCAAGGTCACGGGAATCGCGATCGTCAAGGAAGAGACGGGCGTGGTTGTCGCCGCGGTCGAAGTTGAGCACCGCGGCCAGTCAATCAAGTCAGCGCTCGATTCCAGGCGGGCGATTCGTCGCGGTCGTCGCAATCGCAAGACCCGCTATCGCAAGCCACGGTTCGACAACCGGAGACGTCGCGAGGGTTGGCTTCCGCCGTCGTTGGAGAGCCGCGCCGCTAACGTGCTGACCTGGGTTAACCGGCTTCGCAGGCTCTGCCCGATCACGGCCGCGTCCCAGGAGTTAGTCAAGTTCGACCTCCAGAAGGAAGAAAACCCGGAGATCGCCGGAATCGAGTACCAGCAGGGCACGCTTGCCGGCTACGAACTACGGGAATACCTCCTGGAGAAGTGGCACCATACGTGTGCCTACTGCGGCCGAACCGACACGCCGCTCCAAGTCGAGCACATCACTCCCAGGAGCCGGGACGGTACCGACCGGGTCTCGAATCTGACCTTGGCCGTGCGAGCCGTGCAACCGTCGTAAGGGCAATCGTCCGGTCGAGGATTTCCTGAAGCGCAAGCCCGAAGTGCTGGCGCGGATCAAACGCCAGGCCAAGGCTCCGCTCAAGGACGCTGCGGCTGTCAATTCCACGCGCTGGGAGCTATTCCGGCGCCTTAAGGCCACGGGACTACCAGTCGAATGCGGATCGGGAGGGAGGACGAAGTTTAACCGCGCCGTACGCAACCTGCCCAAGGCTCATTGGTTGGACGCCGCGTGCATTGGGGCCAGCACTCCGGAGCATCTCGACGTCACAGGGGTCAAGCCGCTCCTGATCAAGGCGTGTGGGCACGGCAAGCGGAACCGCTGCTGGACGGACGCGTACGGCTTCCCGATCCGGCACGCTCCGCGGAAGAAGTTCGAGAAAGGGTACCGTACCGGCGACATCGTGCAGGCGATCATCCCCTCCGGGAAGTACCAGGGGTTCCATACCGGCCGAGTCGCGATCCGGTTCGGCCAAAACTTCCAGATCGGCAAGGTGTCCGTCCATCCCCGCCACTGCTTCGCGATCCATCGTGCCGACGGGTACGAATATTCGTTCGGCGAAACGTTTGTTGCTGATGGAATTCACGCGGCTCCTCCCCAGCCTTGAAGGGCGGGGTTTCCGCCGCGGGAGAAATCGATGATACTGACTGTCGAGGCCATCTACGAGAACGGCGTGCTCAAGCCGGTGCAACCGCTGCCGCTGAAGGAGCAGGAGCGGGTGCAGGTGACCGTGCACACGGCGAGCCAGTGGGTCAGCGAAACGGCCGGGATGATCAAGTGGAAGGGCGACCACGGCACACTCCGGCGTCTGGCCGAAGATGTCGAGTTCGATCCGCAGGAGCATTTGTGACCTTCGCCGACCTTGGCGCCGGTGAGACAATCTTCCTGGATGCGAATTAATTCGTTTACCATTTCGTCGCGGACCCGCTGTACGGCGTTGCTTGCAGTCAGCTACTCCAGCGCGTCGAGAATCAGGAAATCCGGGGCCTTGCCTCCACGCACATCCTGACCGAAATGGCCCACCGGATCATGACGGTCGAAGCAATTGGCGCCTGCGCGTGGCCGGTGGCGGGGATCGCTCGGCGGCTCCGACAGCATCCCGCCCTCGCGCAGCAACTCGCGGGCTTCCACCAAGCGGTTGAGCGAGTCCTGCAAAGCCGCATCCAGGTGCTGACGATTCCGGTCCCACTGGTCGCGGCGGGGACGATGCTCAGCCGGCAGATGGGGCTCCTCAGCAACGATGCCCTGATCGTGGCGGTGATGCAGGCGAACGGACTGTCCAAGCTCGCCAGTTCCGATCAAGACTTCGACCGCATACCCTGGTTGACGCGGTATGAGCCCATCTGAGATTGAGGACAGCGGGTGAATTCCAGGGATACCCCACCTGACTCTGAAAAACAAGCATGCAGTCCCCGGAATTGCGAAAGTTAAGTATGCGGTCCCCGGAAGCTTAACTCGTCGTATACCCTCTACCGGTGGCGATATCGCGAAAGTGCAAGATCCCGCATCCCCGCGCACCTGATGGTCGTGCAACCCGATTCTCGATATCATCGTTCGACACAAAAGTTGCTGCCGGCTTGCCGAACGGACTCTGCCTCTAACTGACACTGCCGACCGTAAGTCCTTCACCGCGAATTTGTCCGGAGGGGAAGCTCGAATCATGATGGCGGATCTGAGACGCCAAATCCTGGTCCTGATACTGTTCACGGAGCTGGTGCTCCTCGCGGGCTCAACCGGCCAGGCCGCTGCGCAGGAGAGGACCCCGATTCCCGAATACACCGGCGACCGGGTGTACATAAAGGACGTGCCCGGTTCGTACCGATCGCTCAAAGAGACCATCAAGCAACTGGAGCGGTCATCGCCTCAGTCCTATTTCGTGGTCGTCGTCCGGTCGGCCGGCCCGGGGCCCGATTCGGCTGCCAGGTATGTCGAGGAGCTCAGCGACACGTGGAGCAAGCAGGCCCGGGACAAGGGTCTGAAGCTTGATCCGCAGCGGTCTGTGATCGCCCTGGTGGCGATTGACGACAAGAAGGTTGTCGTCCATCCCGGGTCGTTCCTCCGCGAGCGTGCCGGCCTTCGAAAACGCACCGTGGACGCCATGGTCGAACAGTCGTTCATTCCCCTGGCCCGAGAGGGAAAGTATCCCGAGGCCGTTGCGTCATTGCTGGCCATGATCGAAGACCATGTCGCGAAGCAAGGCACCACCGTCACCGCGCAGGCGAAGAATTCCCTGGTCGCTCCCGCGGAGACCGGACAATCGGGCGCCCAGGTCGCTGTGCCCTCAGGCAAGGAGAAGGCGGCGCAGGCCGGCATCCAGAACCAGATGATTCTCGCCCTGGTGGCCTCGCTGCTCGCGGTCGGTCTGATCGTCGCGGCCTTGATCTGGCTGGCTCGGCACCGGACCCGCAACACGGTGGAGTCGAAGATCAAGCAATACAAGAAGAACGCTGTCGACGTCATGGACCGGCTCGATGCTCTGAAGGCGCGGCTCAAGAAATTGCCCGTTGAAGATCCGGACTTCAAGGAGCCGATCAGCGGCGAGACCCTCGCGGTGTACCAGAAGATCGAGGGAAACCTCATCGGGCTCTGGGATCGCTGGCTGGAGGTCATGGACGCTCTGGACAAGGCCCAAGCGCTGGTCAAGAAAGACACCGCGCTGGGCACCGAGAAACTGAAGGAAGCCGAGAAGCTCGTTTCCGACTCCAAGGTCTTCGAGCAGATCGAGGTCGAGGCCCAGAAGTGCGCGGCCGGCATGGATCAGCTCAACCAGGCCCACGAGAATGCTCGGTCGGCGGCCGACGTCGTGGCCGTCTGCCAGAGCGAAATCCTGACCGGGGTCGAGAAGGTGGAAAAAGAGGGGTTGCCCTCGGTCCCTTACAAGCCGGAAATCGACGGCATCGCCGCCCAGGCCGCCCAGGCCAAGGCGATCCTCACGCCCGATCCGATCGGAGCCGGGCAGACCCTCGACAAGGCCCGGGAGCGCGCCCTGGCGCTCCGGGACCGCGTGCACCAGGTTCTCGACCGGTACGCGGAAGGCCGCGGGATATCGGCGGCACTGACGGCACTCGGGCAGCAGGTGGCCAATCTACGCAAATCGGGGCTCCGACTCGATGAAGATGGAGGCAATCCGGATCACCCGATCGGCCAGACATTCCAGGCGCTCGAAGCCCTGCGCAAGGCCGTTCACGAGGGCGAGCCCCAGGCCGCGCTCGAGCACCTTCAGGCGGCGCAGGCGCTGCTTGACCAGTCGCGGCAGATGCTCGACGGAGTACTCAAAGCCAAGGATCTTTGCGAGCAGGGCCACCCCGAGCGGGTTGGCGAGACCCAGCGATTGCGCGAGGCCCTGGGCCAGTACGAGGCATTCGAGACCGAGTTGAAACGGAGCTTCGCGACCACGTCCTGGCAAGCCGTGGCAGGGAACCTGGCCCAGGCCAGGACCCTGCTTGGCACGTTCGACCGCAAAGGCCAGGAAGTTGCCGCGGCCGCGGCCGAGCAGAAGTACCTGCTGGGCGCTCGCTTGTTGGGGCAGCTCACCCAGGAGCAGCAAGCCGTCTTCCAGCTCATGAGCGGCGTCGGTGATCAGCTATCGGCATTGAAAGCCCTCCGCGACGAGTGCCAGAACGGGGCACGGGGCCTGGAAGAGCGAGCGCACGCGACCAGCCGCTACTTCACCCAGAACCAGCAGGTTATAGGAGCGATGGCACGCGGCACGCTGGCCTCGGCGGAACAGTCGCGACAGCAACTCGAGTCGCTCCTGAACCAGGGCCTCCCCGACTGGCCAATGGTCCGCCAGGTGCTGGCTCGGGCGCTCGAGGAATATGCGATTGCCCAGAACCAAGGGGAAACCGACGTACGGCTCTACCAGGAGCTCTCCGCGACGCTCGATCGGGTGCGGCAGGATGCCAGCCGGGTCCAGGCCTTCCTGGCAGGTCACGAGGAAGACCGGCTCGCGGCCAACCAGCATTACCAGGCCGCGGAAAACGCCCTCAGCCAGGTGCAGAGCGAAAGCTCCGGTTCCAGCGGCGAGTGGGCGCGGCTGCTCGAGCAGGTCCGCGGTGCCGCGGCCGACCTGGCCCATTCCGAACGGCTGGCCCAGGAAGACGTGCGCCTCGCCCGGCAGGCCGAGGCCGAGATCCAGGAGGCCGTGCTGACGCTCCGCAAGGCCAGGGCCTACTTCTCGATGGGGGTCTCCCTGAATACCCAGGGCGCCGAGAGCCAGGTGTCCCAGGCCGAGCAGGCTTACCGGTCGCAGAATTACGAGCAGGCCATCCGGACCGCGAGCGCGGCGATCCAGCAAGTCCGCCAGGCCCACACCGTCGCCGTGCAGCAAGCATATTGGCGTCAGATGCAAATTGACGCGGAGCGGCGCCGCTATTCCGCGGCAATCGGGCCGGGCGTCGGACTTGGCAGCGCGGCGGCCGCGGCGGCTGGTGCCGTGATACTCGACGCGATGACCCCTTCGGCCAGGGGCTTCAGCGCCGCGGCCCCGCCTGAGCCTGCCAACTTGACCCCGACCGAGCCAGAGCCCTCCACGGCCTCGGGCTCGTGGTCCAGTGAAACTGCGGAGCGAAGCTGGTGAGCACAAGTTAACCCGTCATCACCTCTCTTTCACGCGGTGGCAGGCCCTATGGTCGGCACTGGTGACCGCCGCGTAGAAAAAGCCAAGGCGATGCACTACGATATCGATGTTGTTCGGTCATTCCTCTGAGCACTTGGATACAGGTGAACCATGATTCTGGGAAAAATCTGGAAAGCCATCTCGGCACAGTTCAACAAGCTGGGCAATTGGTTCAGCGGCTACGATCCGATCGCCCAAATGCAGTACGAGTACGACCGATCGGTCGACCAACTGCGTGAAGGCCGCGAGGGCCTGGCCCAGTATCGCGCGCTGGTTGAGCGCGTCACCCGGCAAGTGGATGGTCAACGCAAGCAGGTCGCGACCATCGAAGCCAAGATCAAGGCGTATCTCTCGGCGGGAGATCGGGACACCGCGGCCAAGCTCGCCCTCGATCTGAAACGGGCCAGGGAAGACGAGGCTGAAAACGAGCGGCAACTGGCCCTGCATGAGCAGGCCTACAGCAACAACCTGCTCAAGATCAAGCACGCCGTCGAGAAGCTCGAGGATGTCAAGCACAAGATCACCAAGTACGACGCCGACCTCAAGATGAGCCGCGCCGAGGCGGAGATGTCGCAGCTTGCGACCCAGTTCAATTTCAACGTCACGACCGACTTCGGCCAGGCCGAACAGATTATGCAGGATCAGATCGACAAGAACCGGGCGCGGGTGCGCGTGGCCGCCGATCTTTCGGGCGAGGGCGTCGAGGACGTCAGGCGCGAGATCGCCGTCGAGAAGACGATGGGCGAAGACGCACTCAAGGAGTTCGAGAAGGAGATGGGACTCGCCACCCCCGCGGCCGCTCAGTCCACCAAGCAACTTGGACCCGCGACCAAGAGCCTGGAAGCCTTGCCGGAAATCTGAACGGCCAGGGCCCGAAGCCGCTCGACCAGCCCCGATATGAGGCAGAGTGTCCATCAAGCGTGGCTTGCTCACTCGAACGTGAACGTGTCACTTCGTGCAAGGCTGACCGATCGTCCCTTGCACAGACTCGGTCTAGCTTTTTCCAAGGTACTGGTCAGGAGACTCGACCCGTGGTGAAGGGGAGTGGAGAACCCGAGCCGGCGGCCACGCCAGCTGCTCCGGCCGTCCTGCAAGCTAGCTCGGCGGCCGCCCCGGCGCCTTTGCCGGGAGACGGTGCCGCGGCCGTTCCGAAGTGGTTCCCAAGCTGGGCCAGAGAGTTCGCCGAGCAGTATTACGCAGGTTCCACCTGCCTGTTCATCTTCCACGGCAACGTCCACGACCTTGTCCGCCAGGAAGATTCGCGGCCGGGAACGTACGGCTCCGTGCCCGACTTCCTCGCCACCCAGCTCTTTGGCACGTGGGACATCGTGCTCATCCACGACCTCAGCTATGGGCTGAGGATGGCTGCCGGCACCAATCGCGAGCGGCTCCGCAAGATGTTCGGCCCGGTCTCCGAGCGGATCGGCGAGCCCAAGACCTGGCCCAAGGACCCGGACGCCATCCTCGCCGTGCTCGACCAGCTCTTCCAGAAGAACGTGATGGAGGAGAACCCGGAGAGACGGGTCAACGTGGGCGTGATCTTCGATCATGCCCAGTACCTGATGCCCACTTCCGAGCTCAGCCAGATGGCCGGCCCCCAGGGATCCCGGCTCGTCCGCCTACTCTCATGGGCCCAGAGCCCGTACATCAAGCGGAGCAACATCGCCGTCTGCTTGCTCTGTGACCGACTCTCCGAACTCAACGAGCGCCTGGTCGGCAGCCCTCATGTGGCCGCGATCGAGGTCTCCATGCCCGACGCCCCTGCAAGGCAAGCGTTCTCGCAATGGTTTGACGGCCGGGACGGACACCTGGGCAACCTGACCAACTTCACTCCGACGCAGCTCGCCGACCTCACCAGCGGCCTGAGTCTAGTCAGTCTCGAGCGGCTGCTGGCACGAGCCGAGAAATCCGGGATCAAGCTCGACGCCAACAGCCTGAAGGTCCTCAAGAAGGGACTGATCGAACGGCAGGCGCGGGGGCTGGTCGAGTTCGTCGAGCCGCCCCACACCCTCGACGACTTCGTGGGCAACGATGGCGTCCGCAAGCGCCTGATCGACGACGCGGCCCTGCTGGCCAAGGGCCGGCTCGACGCCGCACCCATGGGCTACCTGATCTGCGGGCCGGTCGGCACGGGCAAGACGTACCTGGCCGAGTGCTTCGCCGGATCGGTGGGAGTTCCTTGCGTCAAGCTCAAGAACTTTCGCTCGAAGTACGTGGGGGAAACGGAAGGGAACCTCGAGCAACTGCTCACCGTGCTCCGCGCCATGGGCCCGGTCGTCGTTGTGATCGACGAGGCCGACGCGGCCCTGGGAAACCGGGAATCGGGTGGAGATTCCGGCACTTCAGGCCGGGTCTTCTCGATGATCGCCAGCCAGATGGGCGACACCCGTTACCGCGGCAAGCTGATCTGGATGCTCCTGACCAGTCGGCCCGACCTCCTGCCCATTGACCTCAAGCGCCAGGGCCGGGCCGAGGTGCACCTGCCGCTTTTCAACCCCCTCGACGAGACCGAGGTGCGGTACATGTTCAAGGTCATGGGCCGCAAGAACAAGACCGACCTCAACCCCGACGTATTGCCCGACGGGCTGGCCGGCAAGAACCTCAGCGGCGCCGACATCGAGAGCGTCGTGCTGACCGCCAAGCGCAACGCCTTGATCCTGGGACATGAGAACATCATGGCCGACGACCTGAAGCGGGCGATCGAAGAATTCATCCCGTCCGCACAGGGACTGGAAAAAGAGAAGCAGGAGCTCGCGGCCGTGCTCGAGTGCACCTCGATGAGCTTTCTGCCCGACCACTGGAAGGAGCGGCTGGCCCATCCCAACGAACGCGCCAAGCTCCAGGAGCGAATGGCGACGATTCGGAAAATGATCGACGATTGAGTAGATCAGCATTACTGACAAGATATCCAGAGGACATCCTGACCAGAAGGGCGATCTTATGAGCAAGGACCACGGACACGGACACTCCCAGGGCCACGGCCGCACTCACTGGCTAGACGAATCGACCGACGCCCCGCTGATTCACGACTACGCCCACCGGCTCTCCGGCTTTATCGAGGCGATGGCTGACGGCAAGATCGAGACCCAGGAGTTGAAGGACCAGGAAGCGCGCCTGGTCGCCTTGATGAAGAAGGTCGAGCCCGAGTTGAACGATCATCTCCACGAGGACGTCACGCATCTGCTCTGCGAGTTGACCGCGTACAACATCATGCATACCCTCCACGAGCTTCTTGCTGCGCGGCCCAAGACCAAGTTCCGGGGCTGAGAGACCATCTGAAAGCTCGTCGGGGTCTCCGCGGAGGGTGGGCGCAGCCGAGCGGAGCGAGGCGTAACCCACCGATCTGCTCCGGCTCACGCCGTGGGTCGTTCGAAAACGACTACCCGCTCTGCCCTCACCCTGCGGCTATTAAGGTCCGGGGATCTGGTCCCTAATTGCCGTTGATCCCGATCGTCGATCGGGCACTTTTCGCCTCGTTGCTCGCTGGCTATCATTGCTGGAATGAAAGTCAGCGAGGTCCTCAGGCTTCTGCGCAAGGACGGTTGGTATCGAGTCCTCAGCCGGGGTGGCCACCGCCAGTTCAAGCACCAGATCAAGAAGGGCCGGGTCACGGTCTCGGGCAAGACCAGCGATGACTTGCCGCCGGGTACGCTCAACAGCATCTTGAAGCAGGCCGGGCTGAAGGAGTGAAATTGTGTCGAAGCGCTACGCGATCGTAGTTGAGAGGGCAAAATCGAACTATGCGGCCTATGTTCCGGACCTGCCCGGGTGCGTTGCCACGGGAGCCACGGTCGAGGAAACTGAGAATCGCTTACGGCAAGCCATCGTGATCCATGTCCAGGGTCTGCTAGAAGATGGCCTTACCGTGCCCGAACCATCGAGTGTTGTTGACTACCTCGAGATACCGGCCTGACCATCAGGGGTCAATCCGCTCTGCCGAGCGTTTTCACTCCCCGGTCAGATCAGACGGCCTGACACCCTTCTTGTGTGCGCCGAAGCCGAAGGGCAGGGGCGTGTAGTCGCCGACGATCGTCACGTCGCTCCTCTCCGGTATCCTCTGCTCGATGCCGACGGCCCAGTAGCAGGCGTTGACGAGCATCCGGCGCGTCCCCTCGCTCAGCAGGTCCTGCGAGGCACCCATCGTGGTGGTGAAGACGCGCGCGGGGCTTGCCCGACCCCAGCGCGATCGGCGGCCGGACGATCGGACTATCGCACACATGCTGCGTGTTTCCCCTGAATGAGGAGAACCTGAGCCGGTGGCGACGGTGGATGAGGCACATCCGGCGCGATCAGGCGATCTGGGTCCTTGCCTCGATCCTGGGTGCGGTGATCGCAACGCTTTGCGTTGCTGCGTCAATCGCGGTCGGCCTTTCGGCGATCCTCACTGGGTCACGGACACGGCCAAGCGATCGGGGCTCGAATGCACGGTTCGGCCCCGTGGAAGACCAACGTTTACTTGTACTCTCTTTGTTCTCCAGATCTGATTCTCCAGATTTGGTGGCTGTCACCTTTCACCTCCCACCTTTCACCTCCGCCAGTGGATATTCCGGTGACCAGGAACCAGGGTCACGCTACACTGAGCGAAGGTGACTCATTCCGCCGCGTCCGCAGTTTACTTGAACCAGGCGCTGCACCCGCCCCGGCCCAGGATGTCGGTTCCTGGAAGTTCGTAGCTCACTCTCGCGGGCCTGGCAGATGAGTTTGGTCGTTGACCTGACAGAACCGCCGTATCGTGCTACTGCTGACAGGACGGAGGATTTATGCCCGAGAAGAACGAAATTGCCAAGCTGCTTGCGGAGGCCCATCGTGCGATGGAGCCTGCCATCAACCGCATCGTCCGGCTCGTCGCCGACCGAGAAGACGAGGTTCGCGAACCGGTGAAGCTACTCGAAGTGAACCCGGCCACCTCGCCATCGGGAATCTTCCCCATCGCCTTCACCGCGGACCCGCCGCGAGTTCCCTATCCCTCCGTGGTCGTGGAGGTTACGGAGGCGGAGTTCGAGCAGATCACCACCGGTACGCTGGCACTTCCGTCGGGGTGGCGTCTTGGTGACACCCTCTACCCTGCCACAACATGAGCGATGACGACTCGAAGTGAGGCATTCGCGGCGCAAGCCGCCTCAGATCTGGATGCGTACGACATCCTCGCGAGTTCGACCCTGCCCAGCAGCCACCGCCTCCACTACCTTCAGATGTGGCTCGAGAAGCTCTGCAAGGCGTACCTGTGGCTCCCCGAGGCTGCTGCCGATGATCTCCGAAGCAAGCACAACGTCGTGGATAAGGTGCTGCCGCGGATCATCCAGGAGCACTGGCGGCGGATCGGATTCACCCATCGGCCCGACATCGCTTCAATCAGGCAACTCTGTCGAGAGGTCGATCTTCTCCATCCCCAGGTCGATGACAACGGTCGTCGTCCCGACAACGTCGAGTACCCATGGATTGGAGCATCTGGAGACTCCGAGGTGCCGGCTCGGTGGGAGTTTTCGCTCGTGAGAAGGCTGTATACGAATCCTGGGAGATTGCTCCTCAAGGCGGCGGTCAGCCTTACTCGTAACCCGGCCGTGTTCATTCAATAGGAAAGGCAGCCAGATAACCCGGCGCTCCGTCGGGTGATCAGATTATTGG
>JBAUOX010001253.1:0-1939 GCA_049579985.1 Isosphaeraceae bacterium
GTATATGACCTTCTTTGCTGCCGGGGTAATAGGAGGATAGCGACTGATCGGTCCCCATCCGCGCGAGCACGATCGACGGAGCGCCGGAGGGTTCTCTGTCGTCTCCCAACTTTTTCCTAGCGCTCGCGAGTTGGTGCGCGACGAGAGGCAGGATGCACAAGATAGGAGGTTGATTTCCCGAGCGATTCCGCTCCGGGGTAGCGGCTCTCCCTGCCCGAGTGATAAAAAAGCACGCACGATGGACCCCCATAGGACCGGTATGGAGATACACCATGCGTGCCACCGACGGCCTTCAGACTACCATCAACCTCGGCCCCGTCCACAGGGACGATCAGGCCTTCTCGCTGCAGCTGTCGCTGGGGATGTCCCTGCCCGTGCCGTCCCAGGACGAGCACCTCCCCGACCAGATCGAGGCGTTCGTCCATCAGGCCGGCCTTCAGATCCAGCGCCGGCTCTTCCGAGCCCTCATCGAGAAGGCCGACCAGGAGCTGGTCCTGCAGAACCGCCGCGGCAAAGCCGGCGCTGGTATCCAGCGCCGGGGGACGCGGCCGTTCACCTTCAAGACGACCTTCGGCGAGGTCACCGTCCAGCGGTCGCGGATCAGCCACAAGCACGACGGCACCATCGAGGTCCCCTCGGCCAGGGCCTGGGAGACATCCCACCAACAGCACATCACCCGGAACCTCCGGGATGCGGTCTGTGATCAGTTCAGCGATCGATCCGCGGGCGAGAGCCGTGCCGAGGTCTGCCGCAACGCCGGGGATGAGGACCTGCTGGGGCTCAGCACGATCATCGACATCGTGCATCAGGAGGGCGAGCAACTGGTCCGCGCGCAACGTGAGCGAGGCCGCGCGGTCCTGGACGGAGCGTCCGAGGCCCAGTTGGCCTTGCTCGGCCCCGCTGTTGCCGACCCCGACGCCCTGACAGGGTTAGTCGATGACGACCTGCCGCTGGACGACTCGGAAGAAGCCCAGCTCGAGTGGGAACAGGTCCAGGCCGAGTGGATAGCAACGGGCTTTCCCGGATGTGAGCCGGCGTTCCCGGTGGCCAAGGACAAACCCCGCGCGGTGGATGAGGGGTTCGTGATCGTCGAGCCCGATGAGGTCAAAACCAAGGCCCAACCGTCGACGGGTCGCAAGGAGGTATGGACGTTCACGGCGGTGGTGCTGGTGGCCGGGTTGCGATACGCGTTCGCGGAAGCCACGGCGGAGGGCCTGTGGTTGCAAGTGTCGGCGCTGTTACTCCAGTTGGGGGTTCTCAGCGGCGAGCGCCGGTTGCTGGTCCTGGGCGACGGTGCCGCCTGGATTCGAGCCTGGTTTGAGAGCCTGGGGATTTCTCTCCAAGCGATGATCTTGTGCTGGTGGCACCTTCGGAAACGATGTTATGAATCGATGAGTTCGGCGGGGGGCGCCAAGGATCTCCGCCGCGCGTTCGAGAAAGAGCTGCTGGGGCAGTTGTGGGAAGGGAAGGTGAACGCGGCGATCGAACTTCTGAAGGGGGCATTGGAGTGGGTGAGGAACCCTGCTGCGGTCGAGGAACTCATCGCGTACCTAGAGAAGCGGCGAGCGTACATTCCCAACTACCAGCAACGGCAACGGGCGGGGTTATGGATCGCCAGCACACGGGTGGAGAAATACAATGACTGGGCGGTGTCGGCACGCTGCAAACACCAGGGGATGAGTTGGTCGCCACAAGGGGTGCTGGCCTTGGCCGCGCTGGAAGCCGCGCGGCGGAACGGTGAACTCGACGCTTGGCGTCGGGACGGTGCCCTTCCGGGGCGTGCGTTACCGGAACCGGTTCGCAAGGCCGCTTGATCGCGGAACCGGCGCACCAACTGGCGGGCGCCAGGGGATTTTTACTGGCTGGATCGTACCTGGTGCAAGCGTCGCGTGGACTGCACTCAGATCCCACCGCCTTGGCCCAGGAACCAGTCTCGGTC
>JBAUOX010001254.1:0-19054 GCA_049579985.1 Isosphaeraceae bacterium
TTGAGGACATCAAGGCTCAAACCAAGGGTAAGCCGCGCTGGGATACCGCCTTCTCACCCCTTGAAGTCGGCAAGCAGTGGTTTTACGACGAGGTCCGCAAGCTGGTTTCCTTGGACACGTTCGAGGGATATGAGACCAAGCAGATGCGCGATGCCCTTGGCCTCAAGAAAACCAAACAGAAAATGGCGGATGTGTTCGAGGCCCACTGCGTCGACTCGTGGGTCCTGGCGAACGCGATCGTTGGCGGTCACGAACAACCCGACAGCATCCGGCTACTCTGCGTGTCGCCGCTCAAGCTCCATCGACGGGAGCTGCATCGTCGCCAGCCTGACATCGGGGGGGTGCGATCACCCTACGGAGGGACTCGCAGCCTGGGATTCAAGCGCGGCTCGATCGTTCATCATTCCAGACACGGTATCACCTTTGTCGGCGGGGCCTCTGAAGCACGAATCAGTCTCCATCACATGGCAGACGGTAAGCGGTTGTGCCAAAACGCGAAACCGTCGGATGTCCAATTTCTGGCCTATTCAATCTGGAGGGCGCGGCTCCTCCCCATGCCTGAAGGCAGGGGTTTCCGCCGCGAAGAAATTCGATGAGGAGCAAGCAAGCCTGGCCCGAGATGACGGCAGCGAGTCGTGAGCAGAGGGAATCTGGAATGGGCGTCCTCGAGACCGGTCCCGAGGCCGGCCCGGTGGAGGAAGCTCGGGGTCGGATTTACGCGTTTCTCGGGGCGCTATTCTCGCATCCGGACCAAGGAAAGTGGGGGCGGGTTCTGAACGCCGATGAGCAGCGGCTGGCCATTGCGACAGCCGACGCGTTGCGCGCCCGGGCATGCGGCATGAAGTACCTGGTGCTGGCGGACGAGCTCCCGGACAGCGAGCTGGATTTGCGATTCCTGGTCGTCGAGCTGTGTCAGCCCCTGGAGCATCTGAAGGCGGAGTACGAGCGCGTCCTTTGCGTCCGCCGGCCAGGGCCAGGGTGTTCACCGTTCGCGCTGGACCACCAGAAAGAGATCACTGGTTTTCTACTCGCCGAGTCTCTGGCCAATCTGGCCGGGTTCTACCGTGCTTTTGGATTCGCCCAGGGCAACAAGCTGCCCCTGCGAACCGATCACATCGCTTACGAGCTCGAGTTCATGAGCTGGCTGATCAGCCAGCGGCGTCTGGTGTCCCGGATGGCACTGGTCGATCGTCAGGCCGCCGAGCAGGCCGCGCGTTGTGATCTTGCCCAACGGAGCTTCTTCAGCGATTATCTGGCTGGCTGGGCCGGGCCGCTCTCCGCTGGTCTGCAGAAGTACACAGGCGGAGGGTACTTCGAACCCCTGGGCCGGTTCCTGGCGGCCTGGATTCCCCTGGAACGTCACTTTCTCAATGCCGAGCCACCGTGTGAGGAGATCCACGGCAGCCGGGAGGAGGCTCCAGTGGGGAGCTGAAACGGGCCCTTTTCCGTGGTCTGAGAGAGCACGAGGCGATTTCGGATCATCTGGGATTTACAGACAGGAGGTCGAGGTCATGGACTTCGGTTTGTCCGAACAGCAGCAGAAGTGGTATGACGCCGCGGTGCGGTTCGCCCGCGACGAGCTGGTCGATGCGGAAGCGGTCGCTCGCGAGCAGCGCGGCGAGTTCTGGCGCGAGGGTTACGAACGGTGCGGGCGATTCGGAATTCTCGGGCTGCCCATTCCCAACGAGCACGGCGGCCAGGGCGCCGGCATCCCGACAGCGGTCGCGGCCATGGAAGCGCTTGGCTACGGATGCCCCGACACCGGCTTGATATTCGCCCTCAATGCGTCGCTCTGGACGATCACGATGCCGATTCTCGCGTTCGGCACCGAGGCGCAGAAGGCACGCTACCTGCCCCGACTGTGCGACGGTCGCAGCTTCGGTGCCAACGGGGCCAGCGAACCGGAAGCCGGCTCCGACATCTTCAGCATGACCACACGCGCCGTGCGTCGGGGCGACCGTTGGGTCTTGAACGGCCGCAAGGTCTGGATCACGGGCGGACCGATCGCTGATGTTTTCCTTTGCTTCGCCACCACCGACCCGTCCAAGGGGGTGCTGGGAATCACTGCCTTTCTGATCAACCGCGACACACCGGGATTCCACGTCGTCCGCGAGATTCCCAAACTGGGGATGCGCACCGCCCCCATGGGCGAGCTCGTCTTCGAGGATTGCGAGCTGCCCGCGGAAAACCTGCTGGGCCGCGAGGGACGCGGATCGCGAATCTTCAATGCCGCCCTGGAATGGGAGCGGGGAGCCATCCTGGCGAGCGTCGTCGGCACCATGCGGCGCCAGCTTGACCGCTGCATTCAACAGGCACGAACGCGCAAGCAGTTCGGCCAGCCGATCGGCAAGTTCCAGTCGGTCTCCAACCGGATCGTCGATATGATGACACGGCTCGAGACCAGCCGGTGGATGATCCAGCGCTACGCCTGGCTCAAGCAAGAGGGCAAAGACGCCACGATCGCGGCCTCGATGGCAAAGCTGCACGTTTCGGAGTGCTTCGTCCAGAACAGCCTGGACGCGGTTCGTATCTTCGGCGCCTCGGGTTACTCTGTCGAGGGGGGCCTGGAGCGCGATGTCCGCGACAGCGTGGGGGGCGTCCTCTTCTCGGGCACCAACGACATCCAGCGCAACATCATCGCCCAGCACTTGCGGCTCTGATCGCTGGACGTCTACCCGGCCGGTGGGATTGATCGCGTCGAAAACTTGGGCCTGGAAGAAGTCAACGGCCCAGAAAGGAAAGGAACCTCGATTCCGATCCCCAGGCCGCCGCGGCGGCTGATCCACGATCATGCCGAGCCTCCAAAAGCTCGCCCCGTGCTGCGCGACCAGACGTCGCCCTGGCGCCGCGGCTCGGTGCGGAGAATCGCCATCGGCTTCGCGCTGCTGGGGTCCGTCCTGGTCTACGGGACCGCCGGCTACATGGTGATGGGCTGGACGTTCATGGACTCCTTCTACCAGGTGTTCATCACGATCTCGGCGGTCGGCCTGACCGAGGTCCATCCGCTGGTGTCCACGCCGCTCCGCTTGCACACGATGCTGATCATCGCCATGGGGCTGTTCTCCGTGGCCTTCACGCTGGGCGGATTCATTTCCCTGCTCACCGAGGGTGAGTTCCAGAAATACCTGGGACAACAGCGCATGATGAGGCAGATCGAGACGCAAAAAGGGCACACGATCGTTGCCGGCTTCGGCCGGGTCGGGACCTTGGTCTGCGAGGGACTGGCCAGCTCGGCGCTGCCGTTTGTGATCATCGAGCTGGACGCGAACCGGGTGCCGGAGATGGAGGCCCGAGGGTTTTTGCACCTGGTGGGCGACGCGACCGACGAGGCGGTCCTCGAAGCGGCCGGCATCGAACGGGCGGGCGTGCTGGTCACCGCCATGCCCAACGACGCCGCCAGCGTCTTCATCACGCTCACTGCGCGAGAGCTCTCCCCCGATCTCTTGATCATCGCCCGGGCCGAGCAGCCCACCACCCAGAAAAAGCTCCGGCAGGCCGGGGCCAACCACGTGATCATGCCGGCCGTCATCGGCGCCCACCGCATCGTCTCGCTGCTCACCAACCCGACGGCCGTGGAATTCGTCGAGCTGGTCACCCAGAGATCCAGCCTGGCCATCGAGATGAATGACATCCCGATCCGCGTCGATAGCCCACTGGCCGGCCAGACACTCCGCGACGCCGACATCGGCCGCCGCACCGGCGTCATGGTGATGGCCATCAAGCGAGCCGACGGTCGCGTCGAGTTCCCCCCCAGCGGCGACAAGCCTCTCGAACCCGGCGACAGCATCGTACTTCTTGGCCGTCGGGCCAGCCTCGACCAGTTCCGCGACAAGTTTGTAGTGTGAACCGGGACCGTCACGGCTGGAATGGAATTCACTGACCGTCACTGATTTTGGGGGGAGCCTTGTTTTTGACTTTCGTCAATTGATCGCCCGAAACGCCCGAAAGCTTTTTGTTCCAACCACTTGATAGCGCCGAAAGTGCGGCGCCATCCGGGCAATCCGCTTGGCCGATGCCACCGACAATTGGGGGGGAAGCTGTGCTTTTTCGGGCTTTTTGAACTACACCCCCAAAATCAGTGACGGTCAGTGAATTTCCGATCGGCATCAACGTCTCTTTCCCAATGCGTAGCGATCAGTTCTGGTCGATCCAATTGAATCCGCTGGTCCACTGGGGCGGAGTTCGGTTGACCCTGGGTGCGTAGTAGTAGTTTGCAGGCGTGGGATAGATCACAGGTGAAAGCCCCGGCAGGTTTGGCGTCGAGAACGACGTCGCTGGCGAGGCGTACACCCGTCCATCATATCCACGACTGTACGTCATGACGGGCGCGGCAACTGCGCGTAGTGCTGAGAGCGGACCGTAGAGGGACATTGACTGGTCGCCGTAAATCTCGAGAGGAGAATATCCTCCGCCGGCCGGCCAGTTGCCGCGGACCATGATGTAGGGAGTCGGCTGGAACGTTCCCAGCGTCGACGTCACAGGGCTGACACAAACCTGCCGCGCTGCGGGCACGACCCCTTGCACACCCGGCAATTCGAAGCGATCTTCGGCGACCGCAACCCCCACGGGAAGAACCATGAAGGCCAGTAAGTTGCGACAATCCAGGAAGAAACGACGCGACGACCCGCTGCGATTCATGAGACAACCTCAAGGATGTGAGATCGAGAGAAGGACGGGAGAAACCGTCCGTCGGGAACTCGCCAAGATTCCTTGAGGAAATCTACCCGATGAATCAGGTCATGGGGCCGGTTTTTCCCCTCACGAGAGATTTCCGCTCCTGGCGACCATCTGATGCAACTCATCGACGATGCGCGCAGCCCCCGCACCCAGCGGTGAACGAAGGATTTCGTGCAGCTTGGACATCAATTCCCCCTCGCGCAAGAGCAGAGAATCGAAGCTCATTGACGCACTCTTTCGTTGTGGCTCGACGCTGAACCGCGGCTCTTCGGCCCTGGTCTCGCTCAACGCGGCGTAGTGAGAATGCATGCCAGCATCTGGGTTGTTGGCTGAAAAGGTGAGCGGTCGGCCCTCCGCGGGGATCCAGTCCGCGAATTCGCGCCCGCGTGCGGCAGCGACCGTATGGTGGTCGTTCCCTGCCTGAGCGGCCTGATGGGCCGGGGCTTCCGGGTATCCGAGGAGGTCATCCATCGAGACCTCGAGTGCCACCGCGATCCGCCTCAGCGTGCCGGCACGAGGCAGTCCCGTTTTTCCACTTTCGATTTGATAAAGAGCCGTCCGAGAAATCTCGGCGCGGCTGGCGAGCTCATCGGGGCCCCACCCCTTGCAGTAGCGGAAGTCTCGAACGCGCTGAGCCAAGGAAATCACTTGAGTTACCCTCACCGTTGAGTTCTGTGGAGGCGAGGATCCGTGTATAAACGACCGAATCAGACGGACAACGTTCGATCGTACTTCGTCGTTCATCCTGTCTCAAAAAAGCGTATTGCCGTCTTTCGATTAATTTACAAAACCTTCGTTTCATCGTCAAGCAGGCATAACAAGAAAGCCAAGGCGTCAAAGTATGCCTGCGAACTCGATGCCGTGCTGACAGGCTGTCTGTGCGATTCATACACATGAGCATGTAGTGACTTTTCAGAACATGAACTTCTGCCGGCAATCTGGTTTTCCTGGGTTCTTTACGGCGTGGGAAGGCACACCATCACTTCCGTTGATAACAACTCCTGAAATGGATTCGTCGGCTCATTCACAAGGGAATCAGGACTGCCGTCCATTTTTGTATATGAGCAGCAGTGTAAACGGTGCGAATACGCAAGGACGGCGTCAGCTCCAGGAAAGTGGACGGAACCCGGTCGTTGCAGCTCCAGCGGCCTCGACTAAATTAAAGCAGATTCATGAGCGCAACGCTTAAACAGAAAGATTGGCCAGGCTCGTCTTTTATGGCGGAGAAGGATGCCGCACCGCAAAGAAAAAAAATGTAGCGAGCGGATTCTCGCCTTCAGTCATGCTGGAACTCTTGGGTTCACAGCATCCGGGTGCGACGGAGTTGCATTGGTCAGCATGGTTACGCTTCTGGTTCCTGGCGCTTCTATCCACACGGTTTCTCGGGAGGTCGCCCTTCAAGTTCGCCGAGAATTCCCACCAGCAGCGCGGGATCGCGCTTGGCGAGCAGGTGGGCGATTCGCGACTCGGGGAACTCGAGCTTCCTGAGGCTTGCCTCGACGCGTTTCCAGAGCCGGTCGGTTTTCTTGCCTTCCGAGAGGTATAGCTCGGTGGCCAGCTCGGAGAGCTGCTGGTGCTTGATCGCGTCGAGATTCTTGTAGTAACGATTGATGATTTTCTTTTGATAAGGCGAATAGTCGGTCATATGAGTCAGTCCTTCCGATGGCCGGCAACTTGTGACCCACTCATCCTACAACGCCGCCGGGGCCGGGGCCAGAATGGTTCGGGATCGAGCCCTTTCGGCAGCGCGGCCGCCAGAGGTGACCCGGAACGGTAGTCCGGCTTCGAGACTCTCCGGCAAGGAACTGACCGGATCCTTTCCCCCACTCTGACAAGAGCGGGTCGCGGTTGACAGGTCCGGCATTGAAGTCTGTAATACGGATCGAGCTGACGGTCTGGATCGCGAATCGGGCTCGCATCCCGGAGGGCGTGATGACGGGTCAGGAAAGCGGCCGGAGCCGGCTCGAACGTCCCGGGCTGGTGTGCAAGATTCTTGTTGCCGCCCTTGTGCTCGCGTTCCTGGCGTACGTTGCGCAGAGGGGAGCCCGACGGGCGAGCGACTTCAAGTATGTTTACGGCGCGGCACGGTATGTCTGGACGACCGGCGCGCTCAACGTGCGGGCTCAGGCACGGTATCCGGTTACCTTTCACGTGCTGCTTTCCCCACTGGCGGCCCTTCCGCTTGGCGCCGCCGTCGCAGCTTGGGCCGTGCTCTCCATGGTGGCCGTCGCCGCGCTTCCCGCGGTGATTCATCGCCTCACGGTGATCGAGCCCCGGCGCCAGCTTCCGGCGTGGGCTCTCACGGCGCCATTCTTCATCGACGCACTCGTTCTCGGCCAGAGCGACCCGATCAATCTACTGCTGGTCGCGGCAGGCCTGTTTGCTGCCGCGAAGGGTCGGGGGGCCATCGGAATGGGACTGATCGGGATGGCCGGGCTGATCAAGTTCTTACCGCTTCTGCACTGGGCAACCGTCGTGGCCCGCCGGAGGTCCGCGGACGCTTGGGTTGGCATGGTGCTCACGTTCGCATTCGGGCTCGGGATTCTCGTCGCCGCCGTGGGCTGGAATGATGCCGTGGACGGCATCGGCAAGCAGGCCGAGCTGCTCCGCGGCAGGCACAGTCCCCGCGGCATCATCGAGCGTGGGGCCGACCTGCGGCCGAACAATGAGAGTATCCCGATGGTGCTGGTGCGGCTTTATGGAGGGTCGCTCCAGGTTGCCGACGCCGCGGCTTCCACTCGGCTGCCTCTGCAGACGATCTTCGCGATCTGGTATGGATCAGTTGCGGCCCTCGCCGGCGCCTGGCTCTTCGCTCTTGTCCCCGCGGCGCGCGTGCCGCCCGAGCGGGGCTGGCTGGCGATGTTCGCCCTGACCTCGATCGTCATGCTCGCCGCGACGCCGATCTGCTGGAACCATTACTTTCTCTGGACCATGCCCGCCGCGCTCTTCCTGTTGCACCGTCCCAAACTGTTGATCATGCTGGCGCTGCTCTCTCTGGGTATCACCACGTTGCCGGCGGCGCGTTCGCTGGGATGCCACATGATGATGGCGATCGGTCTCTTCGCCGTGGTCATTCACGACCTGTGGCGTGAACCGGTGAGACGGGCTCATCCAGCGAGTACTTGAGTCGTGTCTGCCACCGTATGGGTCCTGTCCCGAGCACTCATCGCCACTGCTGGTGGTCTGCTCACCTCTGGGATGCTAAAGCCGTGGTGCAAGGACTCTAACATTCTGACCGGAGGACGATTCATGAAAGGCGTCCAGTTCTTGATTGACGAAACGGGGATCAGGACCGAAGTCCTGATCGACCTCAAGAAGAATGGCAAACTCTGGGAGGACTTTTTCGATCCGGCTCTGGCGCGGGAACGGCAACCAGAACCGCGTGAATCCCTTGAGGCGGTCAAGGAGCAATTGAACAAGGTGAAGCGTCAGTCCCATGGATGAATACTCCATCGTCTTTGCGCGCTCCGCCAGAAAGAACTGTTCTGACCGTCACGGATTTTGGGGGGCGCCGTCTTCGCCGGTTTTCACGAGGCGCCGAGGTTTCGGTGTCGAAGTCGGAACTCCTTGTGGCCGAGCAAGTTGAGCGCGCCGATTTTTCGTAACCCGACATCTGTTCAGCAAAGCCTCCTGCCGTTCCCGAGGCCGTGAAACGCCACCGAAAACCGCCGGGAGGCCGTGTTTTGCAGGGATTTCACGAACCGCCCCCAAAATCCGTCACGGTCAGAAAACTCAATCATGCCGAGACTATTCTCCGGGGATTCCCTTGGTCTTCTTCTCGCGTGCGCGGCGGGCGTCGGACGTTCGCGAACGGGCCGGAGACACAGACGCAGCTAGTTCTTGATTCTAGCCGCGTCCCCGTTTCTCCTCCGTCCCCGTTTCTCCTCTGCGTGGACTGAAGGCCCAAGGTGGACGCCGTCTGTAGAACCCACGGACCTACCGGGTCGCGCCCACGGCCTCCGGCACACCGAGCACCGGGGGCTCCGGGTCCGCACGCAGCGGATAGGCCAGTTGTCCGGCCAGCGAATCCGGCAATTTCGCCTCGATGCCGTACGCCGCCGGCCATGCGTCGCGGGGCAGGTAACGGGTGCCGAAGATCCAATCAAGCCAGGGCAGGGTGGAGGCGTAGTTTCGGTTGATGGGCCCATTCAGCGTATGGTGCCAGTGGTGGAATGCGGGGGTGGAGATCAGCCATTCCAGCGGCCCGAACCGCCAGCGCAGATTGGCGTGGATGAAGAACCCCCATACCGTGCCGATCAGGGTGACCAGGACAGGCACCACGCTGCCCGCCGTGCCCACCGGGCCGCCCAGGCCCAGCACATAGATCGGCACCAGGCCGCAGAACCGGCCGAACACCATGTCGACCGGATGGGCGCGGGAGTTGACCAGGAAGTCGACTTCCTCGGCGCTGTGGTGGATGGAATGGAAGCGCCAGAGGAACGGGATCTCGTGGCTCCAGCGATGGCCCCAGTAATAGCCGGTCTCCCCCGCCACCAGCCCGGCGAGCACGCGCGCCCAGAGCGGCAGGGCAGCGGTCGCCGTCAGAATACCGCCCGGAACGACGTGGTGCACGGCCCAGGCCAGCAGGCCGACCGGCGCGCTCAGCAGCAGGGCCGGAACCAGGCCGCTCAGGAAATAGTAAACGAGATCGACGCCGATCCCCTTGCGCAGGACTTTTTGCGGATGGGCGGCGAAAAGATGCTCTAGCGGCACGAAGATCACGACCAGGATCGTCAGCCACAAGGAGAGCCGGACGACAGAGATCAAGAATGCATGAAGATGTGGACCGATGAACTGCAGCATGTGTCCTGTCCTGGCAGATCAACAAGCGACGGTCATTTTGCAGTCACAGCCGGGGGGACACTGTCCCGCCCGGCCGCGTTTGGTACCATTGAGTAGGTGTAGCTCAGACCGCGGCGGACTTGGCACGCCGGCGCAGGCCGACGACGCCGAGGCCGAGCAGGCTGACGCCCATGATCAACAGGGAAAGGGAAGATGGTTCGGGCACGCTGGTGACCGACACGCCATCGAGCAGCACGAACGGAGGCAAGCTCCCAGACGACGGGCTGGATGCCAGGAAGGAGAGCAGTTCGCTGGTACTGGTCGCAGTGTAGGTGAACGTCTGGTACATCCAGCCGCTGAAGCCTTGACTGGGGATGCTCTCGAGGGCGGTCGACTGGGTCTGACCGCCTAAGCTGACATTCCACTGGCTGGAGGTGCCGCCGGAAAAGCCAGACTGCTGAGCAGCCGCCCAGTAGAAGCCGACCGTGTAGTTGTCGCCGGGGGTCAGGCCGTTGATGGTCTGCGAGAGAGCACCTAGCTGGAAGGCACTATCCTGGGCGATGTAGTTGCCGCCGGCAGGGCTGGTGGCGGGCAGGCCATTGGCCGAGCCGTTGCCTGGGCCCCATAGGCTGAGGCTGCCATATTGGCCGTTCACACCCGTTGTGTCCGCGGATCCGGGAGTGAAGAGGAAGGTGTAGCTGCCGGGGGGAGTGGGCACAGACCAATCCGTGGCGTTCGTATTATAGCCTAACTGGCCACCGCCGTTGGTGGTCGACTCGAAGCCACCATTGGTCACCAGACCCGCCTGAGCTCCGCCGGACGCGCCTAGCGTCAGCGCGAGAGCGGAGACACCAAACATCGCCATTTTTTTCCAAGTCATAGGAGCTCCTTGCCGGTTTCGAGTGAATGACGATGTTAGATCACTCTCCACGTCGAACGAGACGCGGAGTCCAATAAAGTGAAACCGACATCGCATCCTCTCAGCGGTAGTGCGTACGATACGTTATTTTGGCGGTGCTTGAAAGTCAAGCGTTCAGATTAAGAACGTAGCAAAAAACCAGCGATTCCCGCTGGAACCTCCTTGATGAGAGGCATACAATTCTGCAACACATTATTTAACAAGGCTCTTCCGGTGTTCCGGGCGGTTGGTGTTGGGTGGTTCGCCGTAAATTGCTTTTCAGCAATGACTTATGGCGGAAGGCTGGCCATTCCGTTTGCCGGACGCAAATCACTGAGATCAAGTGACTTACGATGAATCTTCGAGAACAGCCGCCCGGAACACCGGAAGAGCCAAGAGACCTACGCTCAGAAAAGCAGAAAACCGCCGCGCCAACGAACCCGGTTTGCGGAGGTGACGCCAGGATCGGGTTTGCACGAGTTTCTTCGGGGGTGCCGATCAGCGGTTGGGGTTGGGGTTGAACTGCGCCAGCGGGATTTGCTTGTAGAGCACAAGCTGCGAGAGGATGAGCCCGCGCGGGGCGATCTGAAGGGGCAACATGAACGCGAAGTCGCCCTTGCGGGCATAGTTCGAGGAGCCGCGGGTGACTTCCGTCAGCGTCATCTGACCCGTGTCGTCGGGAACGATGGTGGCCATGTTGTTACCCGGCAGGCCAATCCGGATCATCTGGCTTTGCGGGTCCCGACCAATCGCGTTGCCGACGACGTGCAGCCGCGACGGGATGCCGCTCAGGTTCGCGGGAACGGGGTAGGCCCAGCCGTAGAGCATGTTTTGTCCCGCGTAGTCCCAGGGGTTCATGAAGCGGTTGAACCCGGGGTCGAGCGTGGTCACGACCATGTTACTGGGCAGCAGGCTGTTGTAGGTGGGAGCGACGAGCGTTCGATTGGATCCGTTGAAGACATCGACGTGGTTCGCCCGGACGACGTTCGACCCCGCATCCTGGCCCACCGCCTCGACCAAGGATTGTCCGTTCAGCTCGTTCATGCTGGTGGGCCAGCGGATCAGGAACTCCTGGATGTCGTCGATGGCGATCGGAAATTGCTGGCCGGAGTGGTTCTGAACGACAAGCCACCGCGCGGTCACGTTGATGACCTCGCCCCAGGCTCCTTGGGGAGGCAATTGAGGCAAGCCTAGGGGCTGTCCCACGACGGCCTGAAAGGCAATATCACCATTCTGAGCCATAGCCACCTGACCGGGCGGCAGGCATGAAGAAAGCAAGGCCACGAGGAGTCCGGTCCCAAACCGCCGCGTGTCGAGCATCTTGCCTCCTCCGGCCATCTCGGGCGTCGCGTTCGGAACCATGGCCAGCACTCTGAATCTCGGCCGGCGGTCATCCGGGCATCGCCGGCCTTGATTGTGGGGCGCCCGGGAACTTGTCACTTCCCGGCTCTCTCTTGGCCACCTCGGTAATGATCTTTCACGATATGCGTTTTGATCAATTAGAGCAACATTCTCTTTTTCGGTTTTCGGCCGAGCGTCGCCTTGCCGGCGCCGCGCGACGGTTCCCGCCGCGGGGCTCGCTTCGGGCCCTGTTTTTGTTGCCGGCCGCGGTTTCGCGTTTGCGGTCGTCCATGGGTTTCATGTAGACTATAGTGGCAGGGGTCCGACCTTCACATACTGGGATCCAACACCTTCGACTTCCTTTCCTTGAGGTCCTGGATCGGGATCATGAGTCGCCACGAACAGGGAACAACCGCGGAAACCCCGGCCTGGTCGTCTGACTCGACGGAAAGCCCCGTTCGCGATTTGACCGGCACCACCCTGGGCGACTTCGAGGTGAAACGCCTGCTTGGCCGCGGCGGCATGGGGCAAGTCTATCTCGCGACCCAGACCAGCCTTAACCGGCCGGTGGCCCTCAAAGTACTCCATCCTCATTACCTTTCCAAACCGATCTATCTGAGCCGTTTCGAGGCGGAGGCGACTGCGGTCGCCAAGCTCAATCACCCCAACATCGTACACGTGTACACGCTCGGTTACGTTGACGGGGTTCGCTACATCGCGATGGAGTACGTCGAGGGTACGAACCTGCGTGAGTACATCAACAAGAAGGGCGCGCTCGATCTGCCGCTGGCGCTGTCGATCATGCGCCAGGCCTGTCAGGCAATCGGCGCAGCCGGCGAGGTGGGGCTGGTCCATCGGGACATCAAGCCCGAGAACCTGCTCTTGACGCGCAAGGGGCGGACGAAGGTCGCGGACTTCGGGCTCTGCCGCGACCTGGGGGCGGACCGGCTTCATGTCACGCAGCCGGGCACGACGATGGGCACGCCGCTGTACATGAGCCCGGAGCAGGCCCAGGGAAAAGCCCTGGACCACCGTAGCGATCTCTACTCGCTGGGCGTCACGTTCTATCACATGCTGAGCGGAGAGCCGCCATTCCAGGCCGATTCCGCCGTCGCGCTGGCGCTGAAGCATGTCAGCGAGCAGCCGGTCAGCCTGCGAGCTCGCCGGCCGGACATCCCTCTCGAGCTCGAGCGGCTGGTGCTCAAGCTGATGGCCAAGAGCCCGGCGGACCGTTACCAGTCGGCAGCCGAGATGCTGGCCGATCTGGCCAAGATCCGGGCCTCGCTGCAGCCGACTCTCGGCTCGATCGGCGATGAGAACGCGACCTCGCCGCCCAGGGTCGACGAGGCCGCCAAGGCTGGAAGCGGCAGCGGCGTGGCACTGGCCGCCGCAACCGCCACGAGCACGCTTCCCCTGGTCACGAGCCGGCTTTACCGACCCGGGACGCTGCTGCTGACGGGCTTGATCTTCGTGCTGGTGGGAGCCGCTCTGAAGTGGAGCGCCCGCCCGTCCGATCCGCCGGGCGGGAACCTTGTCGCCCGCAGGCCTCCTGGTCTGGCAATCGAGCCGCGCTGGGCCTTGATTCCCAGGCGGGATAGCGCCGAGGAACAGTACCGGTATGCCCAGCTCCGCGCTTCCGACCTCGATCTGGTGGCGGCCTGGCTTGCCGTACCCGGGTTCCATTCGCATTCCCCGGAGCGGATGTCGCCGGCGTACCTTCAGCTTTCGCGGCGGCTTTACCGCCAGGGCGATCAAGATCGACTGTCGGCGTTCAAGGCAGAGCTCGTCGCCTGGCAAGCCGCCAAGACTCCCGACCAGGAGCTGGCGCGGATTATCGATTGTGCGCTCAAGCTGCTCAGCGAGGACCTCGACGGAGTGATCGACGGCATGGCGCGGATCGCCGGTCCGGACGAGCGTGCCAGGGCCGGGGCGCGCGATGAGCCCAACATCTACGATCCCGGGCTTCTCGAGTTCAGCGTGGAGATTCTCGCCGACGCCCTCAAGCCGGCTTCCCAGCGGGGCCCTCAGGCCTCGGAGATCAAGAAGCAAAAACTGGTCGGGATCCAAAATCGATTGATCAGCTATCTGAGAAGGGTTCGGATGTCGGAATGGGCCAGTCGCTGATCGCCGCCGCTGTTTCGCGTCGTCCTGAGTGACCGCGTGCGGATCGGGAGCAAGGGTCATGGCTTTCTTGAAACGTGCCAACGGCGTCGCCTCCGGACAGATCATCGAGCTGAAGCAGGATCGGACCCTGATCGGCCGATCCCCGGAGCACTGTCACGTCGTGCTCGATCCCAACGGGGTGAGCCGCCGGCACGCCGAGATCTACCGCAAGGGAGACGACTACTTCCTGGCCGATCTCAATTCACGGAACCAGACCAAGGTCAATAACGGCAAGCTCTTCCCGGGCGCGGACCATCGACTGACTCCGGGAGACCGAATCAACATCTGCGACGTTGAATTTCTCTTTTATCGCAAGCTCCCGGCCGAAAGCGGACTGCAGGACGACGGCGAGATCGTGATCGTCGCCGACGGCGAGAGCGCGGACGCGCCCCACCTGCACACTCTGGACGCCTCGCGCTCCAGCGCGATGGCGAGCATGGTCAAGCCCGAGGTCAAGCTCAAGGCCATCCTGGAAATCGCCCGCGACCTCTCGACCGAGCTCGAGATCGACAAGGTGGCCCCGCGAATCCTCGATTCGCTGATGCAGCTATTCCCCCAAGCCGAGCGGCTCTTCCTGATCATGGTTGATCCCGAAACCAAGCGCCTGGTCCGCAAGGCGTTTCGTTGCCGACCCGGGCGGCGGGCCCATTTCTCCTCGACGATCCCGGTCGACGAAGTCCAGGTGAGCATCAGCCGGTCGATCGTCAATCATGTTCTGGTCCAGAAGAAGGCCGTGCTCAGCCAGGATGCCGGCATGGACAAGAACCTGCCGACCAGCGCCTCGATTGCCGACCTCGAGATCCGCTCGGTGATGTGCGTACCCTTGCTCACCCCCGACAGCCAGGCGCTGGGCATCCTGCAGCTCGATACCAGCGACCGCAAGCAATTCCACCAGGAAGACCTGGACGTGCTCACCGCGGTGGCCGGCCAGGCGGCCATTGCGATTCAGAACGCCACCCTGCACGAGTCAGTGCTGGAACGCGAGCGGCTCGATCGCGACCTGAAGCTTGCCGAGCAGGTGCAGAAGCGGTTCCTGCCACAGTCCGTGCCGGTGATTCCCGGCTTCGAGTTCTTCGCCCACTACGATCCGGCCTACGAGGTGGGCGGAGACTATTACGATTTCGTTCCGTTGCCGGGCGACCGTTGCGCCATCGCCGTCGGCGACGTCTCGGGCAAGGGGGTTGCCGCGGCGCTCATGATGGCCAAGTTTTCCGGCGACACGCGCTACTGCATCCTCACCAAGAACTCGCCCGGCGCGGCCGCCATCGAGCTCAATCACCTGCTCTTCTCCGCCGGCATCGACGAGAAATTCATCACCCTCAGCCTGAGCGTCCTCGACATCGGCAAGCGCAGCTTGTCGGTGAGCTCGGCCGGGCATCCGCCCATCATGATCCGTAGGGCCGGCGGCAAGGTCGAGGAGGTGGGCGAGGAAATCGCCGGGTTCCCGCTGGGCATCATGCCCGGGTCGGACTACCGGCATCGCGAGGTCAGCCTGAACACCGGGGACGTCGCCGTCGTTTATTCCGATGGCGTGACCGATGCCCGGAATCTGCGCGAGGAACTGTACCATACGCGTGAGAACCCGCGGCTGCTGCGCCGGGTGGCCGAGACCGCGGGCGGGCCGGAAACCGTGGGACGCGCCATCCTCCAGGACATCCGCGAATATTCCACTGACCATGTCCAGGTCGATGACATCACCTTGGTTTGCTTCGGACCTGTCGCCCCGGCGGCTTCACGACCCGCGACCGCCTGAGGCGCTGCCCGGGGCGGGCCGTCTTTCTTGATCTGTCCGGTCGTCCGCGACCCCTCGCCATGTCAGTCAAGATCAATAACATTCGGCTGGAGCTCGATGATCCGGAGGAGGTCCTCCCCGCGCGCGCGGCCAGCCGCCTTGGCCTGGACCGCGAGGCCGTACTGCACTGGCGCATTCTCCGCAAGAGCCTGGATGCCCGGCGCCATGACGACCTCCATTTCATGTACGCGATGGAAGTCGAGGCGCCCGACCTCGAGGCCCGGCAGGTTCGATCCTGGCTGGATCCCGAGGTCCAGCCTTTCGTCCCCGAGCGATTCTGGTGGCCCGAACCCGGCTCGCGACCTTTGGACCACCGGCCCGTGATCATCGGCGCCGGCCCGGCCGGTCTGATCGCCGGCTACCTCTTGGCCGAGCACGGTTACCGCCCCTTGATCCTGGAACGCGGCCGTGCCGTGAAGGAACGCGTGGCCGACGTCCGCCGGTTCGACGCGGGGGGCTCGCTCGACCCGGAAAGCAACTATCTCTTCGGAGAGGGGGGGGCCGGCACCTTCAGCGACGGCAAGCTCACCTCGCGCAATACCGGGCCCGACGTGCTGCGGATCCTGGAAATTCTGGCCGAATGCCACGGCAAGCCGTCCATCCTCTACGAGCATCGCCCCCACCTCGGGTCGAACCGGCTGCCGCTGATCGTTCGCACCCTGCGACGCAAGTTCGAGCAGATGGGCGGGGAGATACGATTCTCGTGCCGGGTCGAGGACCTCGATCTCGAGGACGGCCGGCTGCGAGGTGTCTTGACCAGCTCGGGGCATTTTCCGGCCCAGGTCGTGATCCTCGCCATCGGCCACAGCGCTCGAGACACCTACGGCATGCTCCTGCGGCGCGGCGTCCCCCTCGAGGCCAAGCCGTTCCAGCTCGGCGTCCGGATCGAGCAGCCCCAGCAGCAGATCGATTCGGCTTGCCACGGCTCCCGCTGCGGTCATCCCGCGCTCGGCGCAGCCGATTACGGCCTCTCGGTTCGCGCCGGGAACTGCGACCTGTTCACGTTTTGTATGTGCGCAGGGGGCTATGTGATGCCCAGCGTCAGCGAACCCGGTTACTTCTGCACCAACGGCCAGAGCGAGAGCCGGCACGATTCCCCGTTCGCCAACAGCGGACTGGTCGTGACCGTCGACCCGGCGGAAACCGGAAGTTCCCATCCTCTGGCCGGCGTTCACTTTCAGCAGCGCTACGAACGCCTCGCCTATCTCGTCGCAGGCCGATCTTACGCCGCGCCGATCCAGTGGGCCGGCGACTTCCTGCTGGCCCGACCAAGCCGGGGCAAGCTTCCCTCGAGCTCTTGCCGGGGCACCGCCCCTACCGACCTGAACGGCCTCTTGCCCGAAAAGGTCACCGAGGCCCTGGTTCACGGTCTGCCAATCATGGACCGGCGGTTTCACGGGCTCTTCCTCAAGCACGCAACCCTGACGGGCCCGGAGGCCCGCGGCAGCTCGCCCGTGCGCATCCTGCGCGACCCGCTGGGCCGCCAAAGCCCCGCGATCGAGGGCCTTTACCCCTGTGGAGAAGGGGCCGGCTTTGCTGGCGGAATCATCAGCGCAGCCGTGGATGGTTTGCGCACGGCCCGAGCCATCGTCGCAGCCTACGCTCCGCCCCATTAATTCTAGAGCGCCAGATCGATCGCCGTCGAGAATGCAAACGATGCCGGGAAGTCGCTCGCCACAAGCCTGAAGCGCAAGCGAAGGGCATTGAACGGTATGCATTATTTCGAAACGCCCTTCGCTTGCGCTTCAGGCTTGTGAGCCCGGTTCCCGCCCACTCGGAGGGGAAGTCAGGGGCTCCGATCCAGCGCTGTAGTATTAAATGGCGACGGACTGAACACCGAGGGCTGAGTTCGTCGCTCGCGCAGATCAAGCAGCGATCGGTCAATTCTGATCAAAAAAACAACACGAATCACAGAGACTCGAACGATTCGTGTCGAGACGTGCGGTCCGTGCATCACGCCGCCGTGGATTTGCTGCTTTTGGCGAACATAGCAATTATTAGTTGGACGAGCTTCACTGTGCTTTTTAGCATGGCATGCAGGGACCAGGACTCCGGCAAACCAGGGCGATCCTCATGATCATTCAGTGTCCGAACTGTCGGTTTTCGGGCAGGATCCCCAGCCATGCCTTGGATAGTCCACACATCGCGAGATGCCCGAGATGTCGATTCCGCTTTGAGCTGCTTGCGCTTCTCGCCGGCCCGGACGTCGGGATGCTCGCGGAATCGAATTCGGTCACAGGCCCCGGATCGTCCTCGTACGAGCTGAAGGCGATTACCGAGACGCACTCGGTGGCTGACAGCCGTGATCCTTGGGAAAATGCTGAAGAAGCAATTCCCTTCAACGGGAGCGGCGATGCTCGAGTCGATCCAGCCCGAAGCTCTCTCTCGACGGCCGCGGCGCCTTGGGAAACACCAGCGCCTTCCCCGGCCGTTCGGGACGCGGCAGGGGCGGAGCCCTGGTATTCTCGCGTGCTCCAGCTCTGGGGGATCGTGTTCCTTATCTGGGCGGCGATGATCGTGGCCCGCAGCCTGTTCCTTCAATTCGTCCCCGGAAGCGGACCGACGAGCCGCTCAGACGCCGTCTCCAGCGTGGTGTCGGTCTTGCTCCTCGTCCCCGGCGCCGCAGCCCTCTTCTTGCTGGTCGATCTGGGCCGCTACATCCGGGGACTTCGACCTCCAACTTCAAGAGAGGCGAGCGCACCCTCCACCTCGGCAAAGCCGGTTTCGCTGACCGTGCGCCCGGGCCGATCCTGGAGCCGCCCTTTCCAGGCCACACCCTCAGTCCGTTCGTGAACTGAAGATCGCGCAATCACCGAGAGGAGTATGCCCGGGGGGATTTGAACCCTCAACCTTCGGCTCCGGAGGCCGACGCTCTATCCAGTTGAGCTACGGGCACGTTGGAGAGTTCATTGCAACGACCCAGGGAACCCTTGTCAAGGGCCTGGAGTGGGGCCGAACCGGCGCGGGAGCCAGGGTTCCAAGGATCGGCGAATGAAGCGAAACGCCTTCAGGGCGGAGGCATTGTCATCCTCACGGCCCTGATAGGGGGGGTCCAGACGGCGGAGCGGCGGTCAACTGGCGGGTTGGTGGGATCCGGCTCCTCGCGGTCGCGGCCTTGAGCACGGCGCCATCGCTGGACCTTGCGGGAGCGGCGATGACCGGCTGCGCACCGGCCTGTCCCGCCGCGGCAACCGCTTCAGCGTCCTGGGCACGGTCAAGCTGTGCCAGGGCGCGGCGGGCCAGGGCAAGGCTGGGACGGAGAGCCAGGGCCTGAAGGTACTGCTGGCGAGCCAGCTCGACCTGGCCGGTTGCCGCGAGCAAGTAGCCGAGGTTGGCGTGGCCGATCGCATCACCACTGTACTGGCTCAGCAGCGGCAACGCCTCTTTGGTTCGGCCGGCAG
>JBAUOX010001255.1:0-3371 GCA_049579985.1 Isosphaeraceae bacterium
CGCCGCGCGACTGGTCGCTGACGGCGATCCCGACTTCGTGCACGATCTCGAAGGCCCCGACGACATGCCGGCGCACATCCGGTCGATCCTGACTCAGGCTTCAATCTCCCTGCCGGTCGAGGATGGACGCTGCGAACTGGGAACCTGGCAGGGCCTTTTTCTCTGCAAACATCGGTCTGCGACACTCGTTTCGCCGGCTGCGGCTGGCCATTTAGCATGAGTGCATGCAAAAATGGGGGTAATACTCTGATGGAAGCGAGTGCTTGGTCAAGCGGCAGCGGCACCTTCGGCATCCGGGTCGGCATGCCGAACCGAGACCGGCATTTCGATCGGTCGTGGAAGCAGATCAAGGTAGAAATCGACGGCCAGTTCCACACATTCGCGCTTACGCCGGGCTTTTGGAACAAGTGCCCGGAGTTCCGCGACTCTGGCAGTACGATCATCCGCGATTGGCTTCATCGGCACCACACGCTGGATTGGCCCACCGGCGAGCCACCGCGATTCCAACTTCTCCCGCTTGGAGGCGACCGGTTCCGCCTTCTAGCGTGAGACGACTGGCCGGGATCGAAACGGCCTATCCCATGCAACCCCCTGCCCCTTTGTTGCGCCGGCGTCGCGCTAGGGGTGAGAGTTCAACTGCAAACATCGGTCTGCGACATACAGTAATCAGAAGACTGAGGCTGGCCATTTAACATGAGTGCATTCATACTGAACATTCAGCCAGAGATGTTTGACCTTGAACCAGGAACCACTTACCATGTCTAAGATGGGAGCGTCCTTCGTGTTTGAGAAATCAGTTAGGGTGGTGCTACCATGGTCAATGAATTGGTCTTCCAGGAATCACCTCGGATAGAGTTGGCATCCAATTCCTTTCAAGATGTCCCGACCATTCTCCAATACGGGGATATTCCGCTGATTGAGGTCGTGAGAACCGAGTCCGCCGGCTACACCACTCAAATCTCAGTTTACCACAGCGATGGCACCTTCCTTGCGAAGGTCAAAGGCGCACAGATGTATCGCACCGCAGAGGGAGAAAAGGCGGGCGTATCCATGCGACACCCCGGCTTGCTAACAGTCTGCGAAATGAATGGCAAGCCAATCTTTGAACTGAAGCGCGAGCAAGCGGCGGCCCTGAAACTCTCAGCAGAATTATACACTAACGATGGTATATTTATAAAAGCATGCGGAAATTACAAAGACGTCAACCGCTTTGAGGGGGACTTCATAGGGGCTCATCTACCCTCCCCAACCCTGAAGGAGGGGTGGATTCTCGCATTCAAAGACTTCAGCTTTTCAGAGGGTGGGCAGACAGGGATCGGAATCCACCTGGAACAGGATGGAAAGGTTAAACTCGGGACGAATTGCCTAGTGCAACAGGATTGGAAAGGCGACCTCAACTTTTCCTCGACCCCACAGGTGTGGTGGTTACAATTGTCTAAAGGAGGGAAGATATCAAATGTCGTGTTCGGACGTTATACAGCAGATGATCCCGACTTCAATGATTCCAAGTCAAGACGCAGGGTCATGAGATGGCCGTAACACCGACATCCCCTAGTGGGGAAACTGGGGGGAAACTGGTGTCAGGTCGTTTTTCCTTGGGGGGGTCGGCCGCGAGGCCGGCGATTCAGGTCGATCTGGAGGCGCTGAGCAACGTCCTCGGTCCATGTTGCATTCCCGAGCGGCCGGCCTGAGCGGATGGAGGCTCGCACCGCTTGCAGTTCTTCTTCGCCTTGGGCCGCGCGGACCTTTGCCCGCCACCGTCTTCGTCGTTCGGGTTCGATCCGCCCCAATTGCTCCCATTCGGGAAACGAACTCGGATGTAGGTTGGCTCGACCCAGTCCATGGTACTGGTAACTGGACCACGGATAATCCCCGGGATCTGCGACCATCGACGCGCGGAGGGGAGGACCGGCGCCCGGCGTGAGCGATCACCTTTCCCGTCCCCTGGCTAGGTGATATGATGACCAACGCGGTGCGTGAACAGAAGGTGGGAACGGCCACGCCGCCCTGCCGCGGCCGGCCAGGCCTGAGCGGAGGCACCTGTGTCGACGGGCGGAGCGACGGTTCCCCCCATACTCGACCCGGCCCCGGACTGGAATAGGCCGGGTGACCCCTCGGACTTTCAGCGTTTCCTCGTGCTCTGGCACGGGTGTACGACCTGGGATCTAAACGCAATCCGGTCCAAACCTTCGGTCCTGATCGACCCGCGCGCCGGCCGGGTGGACGTCGATTTTGGCCAGGGATTTTACACGACGAGCATCAAACGACAGGCGCGGCACTGGGCGTGGAAGCGGTATTACGACATCCCGACGTCGGCCGTGGGCCCGCCGGGCGTCCCTCTCCAGCCGGTGGTGCTGAAATTCCGGCTCAAGTTGGAGAACCTGGCACCCCTGGAGTCGCTCCACTTCGTACTCGGTGACTACGATGACGAGCGGTTTTGGAGCCTCGTCCAGCACTGCCGACAGAGCACCACAGGCATGACGCGGACTCATCTTCACCCCACGAGGCCCAACGGCTGGTATGATATCGTGACAGGGCCCGTGGCCGACTTCTGGCGTCAAAGGTCCACGATGCGCCAGGCCGACCAGATCAGCTTCCACACGACCGGCGCCGTTGACCTCCTCAACGACATGATCCGTTCCGGCAGCCCCGATGACTTCCACTGGGAACCAGTCTGACCCTGCGGGAGGAGACACTGTGAATCACTTGAACCCGGACATCGAATTCTGGCTCGACGTGCAGCGAGAGCTCGAGATTGTGTACGGGCAGTCGAGTGGCCAGGCACGTCAGGGGATTGACGGATACCGCCAACGTCTAGCCCATCACGAGGCGGCCGATGCGGTCTATCACTGGGAACCACGGGACATCGCGAAGGCAATCTTCGGCGGCCGCTTTCGCCAGAATCCTCCCTGATGTTAGCCCGCCGGTCGCTGCCGAGTTGTGGTTAGGCCGACGGAGTGAAAGCTTTGCGCCCTAGTCCCACGCCCAAGTGAGTAAGTCGGTCAGGTGGACGGAGGCTAACGCAAGAGTCTGTCCCATCGTGATTGCGCTGCCAGACTCGGGCCGATCAATCCCGCATCACCCTGAAAGATCGGCAAATCGGCGGCATCGGTGAGTTTTGCCACGAGCCCCGGAGTGACAGATGGTTCATCGCGAGAGTCTGACAGTCGATACCAGGGGCCGTTCAACTTACGAGATCACCGGGCCCATCCAGGAGGTCGTCGGCCGGTCGAGAATCAACCGCGGCCTGTGCAACGTCTTCTTGAAGCACACGAGTGCGTCGCTGATTGTCTGCGAGAATGCCGATCCGACCGTCCGCCGCGACCTCGAGGTCTTCGCCGCGCGACTGGTCGCTGACGGCGATCCCGACT
>JBAUOX010001256.1:0-9271 GCA_049579985.1 Isosphaeraceae bacterium
ACGCCATGGCCGACTTGGTCCCATTGGCAAGGCTGGCATCAGCAGGGCGGTCCGTCAGACGGCTGAAGCCGGAGCTCCAAGGAATCGCGACCTCAGGGATTGCTGTGACCCGTAATTGAACCATGCCGAGATTCCACCCGTTTTCGAGCCTGCTGATCGCCGCGCGGGTCATTCCCGATCGCTCGGATACGTCGGTCAGGCTCAATCCTTGCCGCTCTCGAATCTGCCTCAGGCGTATCGTGAGTTCGCGCAGCTCCATGAATTGCCCGTGGGGAACCAGTTCATCGAGCTCCCCCCGGTCGATCAGCTCGTCCGGGCCGGGGCGTTCGATTTTCGATCGGGCGCGGATTGCCTCCACGGCGGCCTGCTGCTCCGGGCTCAGTGCGGGCTTGGAATCCGTCTGACTCATCGCTTCCTCCCTTGGGGCGGGGGGACTTCGTAGGCTGTGACGGGATAGATGGTCCGGGGGTCGTCCAGAACCTCTTCCCAGATGACCGTGATGAACTTGCCGGTCGACGTCGAGCCGAAAACCTGCGGCCGGCCCGTTCGACGGCTCCGACCTGTTCGGCCTATGTTGCCCGAATCCCGGAAATTTCGGGACTTGCCGGGTTGGGACGGTCTGATTCAGAGTACCGGCGGTGGGAGTCGAACCCACACGGGCGTTTCCGCCCAGAGGAATCTAAATCCTCGCTTCGCGGCGTTTGCGGGCGGTTTCTCGGATCCTGGCAAGCTGCGCCAGTTGCCCTTCTTGCTGCTCCTTGGTCAATTTTGGCTTCTTTCCTCTTGATCGTCGTACTGGACAATATCTGGTGCGAGCTTCAGTTGATGCTCGTCCTCAAGAAACAAGCCCCCCCGTCCGTTTTACGATCGGCGACACAATCTCATAGCATGCCGATCTCACGCCGACTACTGACCGAGAACCGCTCGTCCAAATAGCGAGCGATGGCGGAGACCAGAATTCGTTTCGCCTCCTCCTGGGTGTACCCGAGACCACGGGTCAGCTCCTTCGCCCGCCCGCTGATCGCATCCGCGATCAGCTCGCGACAGATCGTGTACCTGTCGAAGGCCCCGCCTTCGCGGTAGGGCGAGTTGGCGTAGGCGTACCGCATGACTTCGGCGATCTCTGGATATCGAGCCAGATCACTTTCCTTGATCAGCTCGACGAGCACTGCGTTGAAATAGCCGTCCCCGAACTCACGCTCGATCCTTTTCATCGCGGCGCGAAGCCCGAGCGCGAACCGCTCCGCCTCCTGCTCGGGGCTGACGGACTTTACTTTCAGCACGATGAGCCCGGCATTCAGGTCGTCATCCCACGGCACCGTATCGAGGTGGGTCGGCCTTCCGCCTTCCTTGAACTGGACGTACATCTCCGGTTTTCCTTGGCCGAACTCGCCGTTCGGCCGGAAGACCTCGACGGAAGCGGAGGCATTCTTGGGCGCGAGGCGTCTCTTCCAATCGCGCAATCGCGGGTGTGGCGATTCGTCCGTCGCGCCGAAAAAATCATCGATCGTGGGCATGCGTTCACACTCCCGTAGTTGCCCCGCCGCCCCGCGCGTCGTTTGACAGGGCGGACAGCACGAAAAGCCCGGCGTTCCGGCATGCGACCGGGCGATTCGCCTCGATCACGGCATCGCGGTTTTCGTCCGCAAAGTCGGAGATCCCCTTCACCACGCACCAGACCGGGTCACCCCAGGTCTCCGATGCGGCCAGCAGGCCGACCCCTTCCATCTCTCCCCCGATGATCAAATCTTCGCCTGGAGGTACGCTCCGTACAAGTTCGTTTCGGAAGAAGCCGCTGTGGATTCGCGCCGCCCCCGACAGCATTGCGCCCAAATGGACGTCGAACTCGTGCTTTTGGCTCTGCTCCCTCCGAAACAACTCGATTAGGGACGGTCGGGCCGGTTCACGCGTAACCTGCCGGTACTCAGTAACGAAGCCTTCTCCACAAAGCCAACGTTTCAGGCGACTGCGGCGGGCGGGCTTGATGTCCCGGTCGTCGTACGGGATGAGCGACGTCGAGACCAGCACGTCGCCGGGTCTTTGTCTCTCCGGGTCGATGCCGAAGGCCATCCCAACCTGCACGATCGCAATCGCGCCGGTTGCACGCCGGAGCCGCATGGCCCTCGCGGCCGTCCCGAAGAAGCCGATCGACCCCATGACGAGTTTGTTTTCGTCATCCCTCGAAGGGGGCAGGGCGATGACGCCGATTTCGTTACCGAGGGGGCCCAGGTCGTAATAATCGACTCCCAGACGGGACTCCCGAGCCCTGACCTTGACGCACGGAACCCCGCGAGCGTCCGCTGCTTCCTTCAGGCCCCTCTCCTCGGCAGGGGTTGCCACGAGCAGCAAGAGCGAGCATCTGAACTCGGGTAGGACTGCCTGTTCGGCCATCGCGACCCCGTCTACGGTATCTGTAACCAAGCGCTCAGGGGAGTCAGCCCCATGCCATCAGTTATACAAAAAGGATCGGCTTGATTACGCGCCAGCGGTCGGGGTAGCGCTGGGGTTCCGGGGGTTCCGACCTGGGGTAATTGTAAGAGTGGTGTTTGGAGAGTCCTCAGGCGGCGAGCTTCTTCTCGACACTACCATGGAACGTCAAACTTCAGAGGTATTGAATGATGACCTCCGACGACTTGCGGGCCGTCCGCACATAGCTCATCGATCAGACGGTTACAGGCCGCCAGACAAAGCTTGCCGACCTGCTCGGCTCGAGTCAAAGTACCGTGCGGTGAGTTGAACGGCGGCGGGCGGATCATCACATCCGATGCGTTTGCCATACAGCGAGCTGTGGAGATGACCGAAGCCGAATAACCGCGAAGGCTCACTGACGCGTTCAGAGGATACCAGCACTGTCGATAGCCCCGGATCAACCGAGCCCCTAACTATCCCAGCCCACGTGACGCCAATGTCAGCCTCGCGGGCGCTGCAAATTTGCAGCAGTTTCGACTCGCGCGAGCGACTCCAAAATCGACGTAAACTACTACCGGCGGTGGGAGTCGAACCCACACGGGCGTTTCCGCCCAGAGGATTTTAAGTCCTCAGCGTCTGCCATTCCGCCACGCCGGCTCTTGCGGAGAAGTAACGACCGGCAGGAGATGCCATAAAAGGAAAGAGCCGGGCCGGCCAGGCCGGTTCGCAATCGGCGCTGGTCCGATTCGCAGTCGATCGGACCGGAGCGGTGGAACTCCAATCCACGACCAGCACGGACCTCACCACCGTTACCGAGGCATTCCTTTCCAGCGACCAATCTACTTGGCAGGTCAAAGGCCTGCAACAGATCCACGAGGCTCGGTGCGAGGGTCATCCCGGCGGCGTCATCCCCTGTTCCTCGAGGTTGCCGCCATTGTACCCCAATCCCTGGGCCAGCAGGGCGGGGCGGTACACAGCCGCCGATCACGCCACTGCGCGACCAGGTTCCATAAGCTGAGCCGGGCGGACTTCAGTCTGCGGAACCATTCATCCGTCCACAATCTCGGGCTCGAGCTCAACGCGGCCGTCATCATGTTTGGTCGCCCATCCCCATCGCCGCGACTTTGGTGTCGACAAGAAACCGGGAGGAGATGTCACTTCCTCGATGACATAGCGGCCGGGAACTTCGCCAACGAGGAGTCCCTGTAGACCATCGATGGAGCTCGATGCCAGTAGACGGTGATCGCCCACATCGATCCTGTAAAAGGTCGTGTCTTTGCTCATTGTCGGTCGCAAGTCTCGTAACGCGGAAGTGAGGTCTTCCAACGGTCGACTTACTGATATCGATCCATCCAGTTGGCGACTGTTCGTGCAAAAAACATTCCATCCAGATGTCGATAGTTTACGCAGAAAACATTGCACATCGTCCTACTCACTATGCTAAACACTTGCTTCCAATTTGCACCGGCAGGAAGACGAGGGCCGTCCGCCTCCTCAAGTCGGTTGGCTGGCCTTCACCATCGCCAGAATGCCGGCACGGATCGCCTCGGGCAGTTCGGGCGAGGCGTCGACCACGGCGGCCAGGTCGAAGTCAGTTTTACAAGTGTATGTGAGCAAGGGGTGGGCAACAGGTTCCCCCGAGGGGAGCAACTCATTGCGCGACTTACCCTTGCGGCCGGACAGGGACGGGCCGTCTTCACCATTGCCAGGGTGCCCACCTTGGTCGACTCGGAGAGGTCGGGCCAGGCGGGGCGATCGCCGACAGGTCCGTGGTCTCGATGGTGCAGAGGAGCACATCGCACAACAGGCCGGTTGGCTCGGTCGATCTGGGCTTTTCTCTTTGGTCATGAAGGCGGAGGGGGTGGGATTCGAACCCACGGACAGGCGGAACCTGTCAACGGTTTTCAAGACCGTCCCGATCAACCACTCTGGCACCCCTCCGAAAGCTCAGACAAAATGACAGATGGCAAATGGCAAATGGCAGATGGCAAATAGCAAACGGATCAGCAGGATCCGGCCGCGCGGCAGGAGCGAGGGTCGTTCACTGGCCGACCTCGTCGATGATGTCTTCGGCCACGTAGATCGGCACGTCGACGGTCACGGCCAAGGCGATGGCGTCGCTGGGACGCGAATCGACCTCGATGAGCTCGCCGTCGTGACGGATCCGCAGCTTGGCGAAATAGGTGTGCTCGCGCAGCTCGTTGATGTAAATGTCCTGCAACTCCCCTCCCAGAAGCTCGACCGTGTTCGCCAGCAGGTCATGAGTCAGCGGGCGCTGGGTCGGCTGGTTCTTGACGCGCCGGTCGATGCTCGAGGCCTCGAAAATACCGATCACGATCGGGAACATGCGATCGCCTTCAACTTCCTTGAGGAAAATGATATGCTGATCGCTATTCTCGTTGATGATGATCCGCATGAGTTCCATCTGGACCGGCACGGCAAGATACCTCTTTGAGCTTGCTCGAGACGACCCATCGCCTGGAGAGCCTTGGTTGGCGCACGCAAGGCCCGCTGCGGCAGCCGCAGGGTTCACAGCGCCGGGGTCGTCTTTGGAACGTAACAACTCGATCATAAAGGGGCTGTGCTGCGCCGTCAACGCGCGGAAAGGGAGTCAGCCCGGGCCGTCCTTGTCGATCAGGGCGGCAACCGCGGCGCGCTGGGTTTCCAGCTCGGCCAGCTTGGCCCGCTGTCCCTCGACCACTTCGGCCGGAGCGCGGGAGACAAACCCAAGATTGGCCAGCTTGGCCTTGAGCGGTCCGATCTGACGTTCCAGATCGGCGTGGGTCTTGCGCAGCTTGGCGAGCTCTGCTTCCTTGTCGATCAGACCCTCCAGGGGAAGGATGACCTCGGCGTCCCCGAGGACGGCGATCGCCGAGCCCGGGGGCCGCACGGCGGCCGTGGCGATCGTGACCGCAGCCGCGTTCGTCAGGCTCTTGAGCAAGGCCTCGCCCAGGCGCAAGCGGTCGGCGACGGGTCCCTCGGCGACGATGATCGGCGCGATCTTGGCCTCCTTGGGAATGTTCCGTTCGGCTTTCAGGTTGCGGAGCGTCTGGATCTTCTCCTGCCACTGGGCGACGGTCGCTTTGGCCTGCGGATCGGTCCAGCCCAGGGGGCGGGGCCAGGAGGCGACACCAACGCTCGGTTCGGCGGGGCGCGGACCGGGGATGCCACGGGTCGGGGCGAGCTGACCGAGAGGCTGCCAGATCTGCTCGGTCAGGAACGGCATCACCGGGTGGAGGAGCCGGCAGAGCGTGTCCAGGACCGCGGCCACCACGCGCTGGGCGACCGGGCGGGAGCTCGGATCGCGGAGCCGCGTCTTGACGAACTCGACGTACCAGTCGCAAAACTCTCCCCAGGTGAACTCGCGGAGCCGCCTGGTTGCCTCGGCGAACCGGAATGCCTCCAGGTCGGCGGTGGTCTCGGCAATCGTCTCGTCGAGCCCGGCCAGAATCCAGCGGTCCTCGATGGGCAGGGCCTCGAGTGCAAGCGGACCGGGCTGATAACCCTCCAGGTTCATCATGGCGAACCGGGCGACGTTCCAGAACTTGTTGGCGAAGTTCCGGCCCTGCTCGAACCGCTCGGACGTGTTGATCTTTCTCCCATCGGACAGCTTGAGCTTCTCGACGGGCATCCGCAAGTCCTGAGTCTCGGTGGCACCCAGGGCAAGGGTGTAGCGGAGGGCATCGGCGCCGTAGATCTCGATGATGTCGACGGGGTCAACGCCGTTGCCCGCCGACTTGGACATGCGCTTCCCTTGACCGTCCTGGATGACCGGATGGATGTAAACGTGATGGAACGGGACGTCTCCCATATTGAACTGGCCGAAGATCACCATCCGGGCGACCCAGAGCGTGATGATGTCGCGGGCCGTGGACAGGACGCTCGTGGGATAGTACTTGGCGAGCTCGGGTGTCTGCTCGGGCCAGCCCAGGGTCGAGTGGGGCCAGAGAGCCGAGCTGAACCAGGTGTCCAGGACGTCGGGATCCTGGGTCAAGGTGTGGCCGGGTCCGAGCGCATCGGGCGCGGGATCGGTCTCGGCGGAGATCAGCCAGCCTCCGGTCTCGCCTTTACGCCAGAAAATATCGTCGCGGCCGCGGAAGGCGCGCACGAGTTCGGCCTCGGAGCAGGTCTCGCAGGTCCAGACCGGGATCCTGTGCCCCCACCAGAGCTGGCGGCTGATACACCAGTCGCGCTTTTCGCCCAGCCAGTCAAGGTAGCTCTTGGCGTAGCGCTCGGGGTGAATCTTGACCCGGCCCGCAGTCACCGCGTCCATGGCCTGCTGGGCGAAGCCGGAACTTCCGTCAGGATCGTCGCCCATCCGGATAAACCACTGATCGGACCGGATGGGCTCGATTGGGGTCTTGGAGCGATCGGAGTGTCCCTGTCGCAGGACATGGGTGTCCACGCGTTCCAGGAGCCCCTGCTGCTTCAGATCTTCGACCACGCGCTTGCGCACGACATACCTGTCCAGCCCCGCGTACGGACCGGCCGCCTCGTTAAAGGTGCCGTCGGGCCTCATCAGGTCGATGGTCGGGAGGTCGTTCCGCAGTCCGGCCTGGTAGTCGTTGGGGTCATGTCCGGGTGTTACCTTGACGCAGCCGGTGCCGAAGGCCGGGTCGACCAGCACGGGGTCGGCGATGATCGGAATCCGCCGGCCGGTCAAGGGCAGGTCGGCCATCTTGCCCAGGAGGTGCTTGTACCGGGGATCTTCCGGATGGACCGCGACCGCCGTGTCGCCGAGCATGGTCTCGGGGCGGGTAGTAGCAACGTGCAGGACCTCGGTGGAGTCGGCGACCGGGTACTTGATGGTCCAGAGATGGCCCTGGGCCTCTTCGTAGTAAATCTCGTCGTCGGCCACCGCGGTGCGGAGTTGGGTGTCCCAGTTGACCAGCCGCTTGCCCCGGAAGATCTTGCCGGCCCTGAACAGGTTAAAGAAGGTCCGCCGCACGGCGCGCGAGCAGACCTCGTCGAGCGTGAACCGCGTGCGGTCCCAGTCGCAGGAGCAGCCCATGAGCCGGAGCTGGTTCAAGATCCGCTTCTCGTACTCGTCCTTCCAGGCCCAGATCCGTTCGACGAGTGCCGAGCGCCCCAGGTCGTGGCGGGACTTCTTCTCTTCCTCGAGCAGCCGCTTCTCGACGACCGCCTGGGTGGCGATCCCGGCGTGGTCGGTGCCTGGCATCCAGAGACAGTCATATCCCTGCATCCGCCGCCAGCGGATCAAGACGTCCTGAAGCGTGTTGTTCAGCGCATGGCCCAGGTGCAGCGCTCCGGTGACATTGGGCGGTGGAATCACGATGCAGTACGCCGGCCGGTCACTGGCTGGATCGGCGTGGAAGTAACCGTTCTGAACCCAGAACTCGTACCACCGATCCTGGGCATCCTTCGGATCATATTGCTTGGGGATATCGTTGATATTCATGCGGATTCTTTGAAACGAGTATGATCGGCAACGGGGTGTTGGTGGCGTGCTTTTCATGACGTCGAGGCGGAGGGAGGCATAAGATCGGCGACATGGATCACTCCGATCTCCTTCCCGAGCAGAAACACCGGCACGGTCCCGCCCTCCGGATAGGAGACGCTTGCCGAGCAGCTTGCCATGGCCCCCTGTCCGACCGGGCCAGTGAAAACCTCGACGCGCCTGTGGTGCAGGTCGACGATCCAGTAGACCGGAACCCGGGCGGCGGCATACCGCCGGTACTTGTCCTGAAAATCGGCCTTCTGAGTGTGGTGGCAAACCTCGAGGATAAGCGGAACCTCGGACGTTGACGGTGGCTGAGGGCGGTAGTCACCGGACCGGCCGACGGCCACAACGACGTCGGGCTCGGCCAGGCTCCGCTTGCCCTGGCGGAGGGACTTCTCTTCACGAACGTGAAGACCGGTGGGCAAGAGACGCCGCAGTGCCTCGGCGACCTGGCCGACGGCGAAGTTGTGGGGCTCTTTCTTGACCATCTTGTAGAGCACCCCCCCGATCAATTCGAGGTCATCTCTTTCGGGGATGATACCCGCCTCGAGCATCCGTTCGACCTGATCAGCGGTCAGGCGGTAGGGACGCCGGCCGGCATCGGTCTTCCGAAGTTGTGTCGACATGCCTCGGTCTCCCAGGTCATTCTCCATGCGTTCGTGCGCTCACCACTGCGGCTTCTGTTCATTCCCCGGCTGAAGAGCCTGCGCGAGGTAGCTCATCTGGCCGATGTGGTTGTTCATGTGCGCGAGGCAAACGAGGAAGAGGCCGAGCCGTGTCTGAATGGGGACGTTGTGCTCGACCGCGACCTTGAACCCTTCGTCGTCAAGTGAGTGCAGCGTGCTCTTGACCATCGCCACGGCCTCGTGGAACTGGCTCAGCAGCACTTCCACGGAAGGGTGGGCAGGATCGGTGAACTCCTTCTCGCGCTGACGCTCGTAACCGCTGCCGACGATCATGGCCCCGACGTAGTGGTTCAGGTTACCGGTCAGGTGCAGGACCAGGTGGCCGATGCTGTTGCCGAAGGGGAAGGGTTTGGTCCAGAGCGACCCGGCGGGAACCGCGTGAACGAAGTGGTCGACCCGCTGGGCCAGGTGCTCGAAGTAGCGGGAGAACTCATCGCCGGTTAGCCGGGCGAGGTCGGACATGGGCTCTGATTTCATCATGATTGCTCTCTCCCGGGGGGTCTGAAGGAATGTGCTGGATCGACAGTCATCGAGGCGCGTCGGCGGTCTCGGCGGTTTTCTCGTCGGCCCGGGACCGCGCGTCCCTGAAGAGCTTGTACTCGAAGGCATCGATGAGCGCCAGCCAGCTTGCCTCGATGACGTTCTCGGAGACGCCGACGGTCCCCCAGACCGAGTCATGGTCGCGGCTTTCGATCACGACCCGGACGCGGGCCGC
>JBAUOX010001257.1:0-8141 GCA_049579985.1 Isosphaeraceae bacterium
CAGCGCTGGCGCCTCGAGCAACGGGTCGTCTTGGGGTCGCCGCCGCATCCTTCCTGAGACCGAGAGCCGTCCGGATCGAACCCGACTGGCGGGCCCGGAGACCGGCCCACCCGGGACACCGCGCGAAGTATCCGGTCGCCCCGTGGAAATCGTTGGCTCCCAGGGTGAGTAGCTAGCGCGATGGTTGTCGTGCCCGAAACGATGGGCGCGAGCGCGGGAGGGTCGAAATCCAAAACCACATAAACTGTTGTATGGGATATATTCTTGCTGATTTGCTTGCCGCGAGAAGAATCGCCGTGATCGCGGCTTGTGTCACCTTTTTGACAATACTGAATATCTGGGCAAGGTCTTGCTAGTGATTTTAGAATTTTCTGAAACCGGCCACTTGACAGTGACCCGGGTGAGGGTTCTAATCCAACCAGAGTTGTTGCCGAAGGCGGACAAAAGGGGTCTTGGCTATGGCTATGACAGCCAACGAAAAGCTAGAACGAGCCGTGCTCGTGCCACACCGGATAATTGTTGCTCAATAGCGACACTTATTAATGCAATTGCCAAGACTCTGAGCATAAATTAAAACACAATGTTGCTGCTTTCTGTTTACTTGTACTTGATTGAGGGCGCGGCTTCTCCCCGGGGCTGAAGCCCGGGGCCACCGCCGCGACAATTCCGATGAACAACTCGGAAGAGATCATGATGGCGGCGTTGCGCGGGATGAGGTTCCTCCACGACATCGAGGATCAGTACCTCCAGGCGCTTGCGCCGCTCGCGGAACTGCGGGAGTTCCGCGCCGGGACTGTGCTGTTCCGGGAGGGCCAGAGCCACCCGAACATCTATCTGGTGATCGCGGGCTCGGTGGCCCTCGATTTCCGCTTCTCCGGCCGCGTACTCCAGACCGTCGGCCCGGGCGAGCTGCTGGGCTGGACGCCGATCCTGGGTGGGGTCGAGATGACAGCCACCGCCCGGGTCCTGGAGCCGACACAGGCGGTCGCGATCCGGGCGTCGCAGTTGATCGCCCTGTGCGAGCACAACCCGCGGTTCGGCTTCGAGTTCATGCGGCAGACCGCGCGGGCGCTGTCGCGGCGCCTCAATGCCACGAAGCTGCAACTGCTCGACGTGTACAGCCACAACCAGCCAACCACCCCGGCAGTCGGGGAGAACGAGCACCCGATCGCCCGTGCGGTCGAGGAGGGCTAGCATGGTCACCATCACCCTGCCGATCGGCTGCTACGTGAGGGTCGAGAAGCCCGCCCTGCAGGCGATCCTCGACCGGCTGAGGGAGCTGGGCTACCGCGTGGTCGGGCCGACCGTGGCGGACGGGGCGATCGTCTACGCTGATCTCACGTCGATCGACGAGCTCCCGGCCGGCGTCAGCGACGCGCAGGACGCTGCGACCTACCGCCTGCATCGAAACGGCGGTGGCGCGTACTTCGACTACGTGGTCGGCCCCCACTCGCTCAAGGACTACCTGTTCCCGCCTCGGGCCACGCTGCTGGAGTGCCAGCGGCACGGCACCGACTGGGAAATGCGCGTGCCGGAGCTGCCATCGCAACCGCTGGCGATCCTCGGTCCGCGCTCCTGCGACCTGCACGCGCTGGCCATGCAGGACCGGATCTTCCTGGGCGACCGGTTCGTCAACCCCGACTACGAGGCCCGCCGCAAGGGCCTATTCGTGCTGGCGATCAACTGCGGCCGGGCGGTCTCCACCTGCTTCTGCACCTCGATGGGGACCGGACCGGCGGTCTCCTCCGGGTTCGACGTGGCGCTGACGGAACTGCCCGGTCACTTCGTCCTGGAGGTCGGCACCGAACTCGGCGGGCGGGTCGCCGCCGCGGCACCCTGGGTGCCGTGCAGCACCCGCGAAATCGCCGAGGCCCAAGCCGTGCCCCGCAAGGCCGAGATCGAGATGGAGGAGCGGCGGCGGCCGATGTCGGGCCAGCCGCACGGCCGCTACCTCGACACCAGTGGCCTGCACGACCTGCTGCTCAATAACCTCGATCACGACCACTGGGACGAGGTCGCCGATCGGTGCCTGGCCTGCGGCAACTGCACGATGGTCTGCCCGACCTGCTTCTGCTGCAGCGTCCAGGAGGTGGCCGACCTAACCGGCAGCCACGTCCGCCGCGAGCGGTTCTGGGACACCTGCTTCAACGCCGACCACTCGTACATGAACAGCGGGACGGTGCGCAAGCTCACCCGGGCCCGTTACCGCCAGTGGCTCACGCACAAGCTGGCCACTTGGATCGACCAGTTCGGCAACTCCGGCTGCGTCGGCTGCGGCCGGTGCATCACCTGGTGTCCGGTCGGGATCGACCTGACCGCGGAAGTCGCCGCCATCCGAGGAGGAGGCCCACCGTGACCGCCATCGCTGCCCTGCCGTCGGAGCCGTCGGTGAACCCCTGGCTGCCGAAGGCCGTGACCATCGGGGACATCCAGCCCGAGGTCCCCGGGATCGTGACCTACCAGCTCGACTTCGCCGATGACCTCGCGGCCGCCGCGTTCTCCTTCCGGCCCGGCCAGTTCAACATGGTGTACCTCCCGGCGATCGGCGAGGTGCCCATCTCGATCAGCTCGGACCCGACCGGTGCGGGCCCGCTCCTGCACACGATCCGGGCGGCGGGCAGCGTCACGTCGGCGCTGGGCCGGAAGCAGGTGGGCGAGACTCTCGGGCTGAGGGGCCCGTTCGGTTCGTCCTGGCCGACAGGCAACTGCAAGGCCCAGGACATCGTGATCGCCTGCGGCGGCGTCGGGCTGGCCCCGCTCCGGCCGGCGATCTACGACATCGTCCGCAACCGCGCGGACTACGGCCGCGTCTTCCTGCTGTACGGGGCCCGTACGCCGGGCGACCTGCTCTTCGCCCGCGAGTACGAAACCTGGCGCAATGCCGACATCGAGATGTTCACCACGGTCGATCTCGGCGACGCCCGCTGGCGGGGAAACATCGGCGTCGTGCCCTCGCTGTTCTACCGCCTGCGCCTCGAGGCGCGGCGCACTCACGTGATGACCTGCGGCCCGGAGATCATGATCCACTTCGTCGTTTTCGAGGCCCTGGCCCGGCGGATCCCCCGCGATCACATCCACGTCTCGATGGAACGCAACATGAACTGCGCGATCGGGCAGTGCGGCCATTGCCAGTTCGGTCCGAAGTTCGTCTGCAAGGACGGTCCGGTGTTCACCTACAAAGAGCTGGCGCCCTTCATGCATACGGAGGACCTCTGAGATGCCCAAGCCCAAGCTGGCCGTCTTCAAATTCTCCTCATGCGACGGCTGCCAGCTCTCGCTGCTCGACGCCGAGGATGAACTGCTGGCCGTCGCCGACGCGGTCGAGATCGCCTATTTCCTCGAGGCCCGCACCCAGGAGATCGCCGGGCCCTATGACGTCGGATTGGTCGAGGGGTCGATCACGACGGCCCACGACGTTGCCAGGATCAAGATGATCCGCCGCCAGTGCCGGTTCCTGGTGACGATCGGCGCCTGCGCCACCTCGGGCGGCATCCAGGCGTTGAAGAACTGGGGGAACGTGCAGGAGTTCGTGCGGGCCGTTTATGCGACGCCCGACTACATCAACACCCTGGCGACCAGCACGCCGATCGCCGACCACGTCCTGGTCGATTTCGAGCTGCGCGGCTGCCCGATCAACAAGATGCAACTGGTCGAGCTGATCGCGGCCTTCCTGATCGGCCGCCGGCCCTGGGTGCCGCGTCACAGCGTCTGCGTCGAATGCAAGCGACGGCGGGCGGTGTGCATCGCGGTGGCGCAGGGGATCCCCTGCCTGGGGCCGGTCACGCAGGCCGGCTGCGGGGCGATCTGCCCGAGCTTCCACCGCGAATGCTTCGGCTGCTACGGCCCGAAGGAGCAGCCGAACATGGCCAGTCTCGCCGGCTTCTACGGCGACCACGGGACCGCGCCGCGCGACCTGGTGCAACTGATCCGCAACTTCAACGGCTACGCCCCCGAGTTCCGCGAGGCGAGCAATGCGATCGAGCGCGGGGATCGGTCCGCTGGCGCCGCCGGTTGACCGACCCGTCTCGAGAGCCGGACCCAAGTGAGGGGAGGGAGGACGACGGCGATGCCAGCCAATCGCAAGTTCGAGGTCAAGGCCCTGTCTCGGGTCGAGGGCGAGGGGGCGCTGTACGTCAAGTTCGAAGGCGGTCAGGTCGATTGGGTCGAGCTGAACATCTACGAGCCCCCCCGCTTCTTCGAGGCCTTCCTCCGCGGCCGCCAGGTCCGCGAGGTGCCCGATATCACCGCCCGGATCTGCGGCATCTGCCCGGTCGCCTACCAGATGAGCTCCTGCCACGCGCTGGAGAAGGCGCTGGGGATCGACCCCGGCCCGGAGATCCGCCGCCTCCGCAGGCTGCTCTATTGCGGCGAGTGGATCGAGAGCCACGCCCTGCACATCTACCTGCTGCACGCCCCCGATTTTCTCGGCTACGAGAGCGGCATCAGCCTGGCCGCCGACCACCGGGATGCGGTCGAGAAGGGGTTGCGGCTCAAGAAGATCGGCAACGAGCTGCTGACGGTCCTGGGAGGCCGGGCCATCCATCCGATCAACGTCGCCGTCGGCGGCTTTCACCGCGCCCCGAGCCGCTCCGCCCTGAAGGCGCTGCTGCCCGATCTGGAGTGGGCCCTCCAGGCATCGATCGAGACCTTGCAATGGACCTCGGCCTTCGACTTCCCTGACCACCAGGTCGATTACGAGATGGTCTGCCTCCGGCACCCCCACGAATTCCCCATGAACGAGGGTCGCATCGTCTCCGACCGGGGGTTGGATGTGCCGGTCGAGGAGTACGAGGGCCACTTCCAGGAACGGCATGTACCCCAGAGCACCGCGCTGCACAGCGTGCGGATGCCCGGGATGACCTCCTATCTGGTCGGCCCGCTGCCGCGGGTGAACCTCTGCTTCGACCAGCTCTCGCCCACCGCCAAACGGCAGGCGGAAGCCTGCGGCGTGGAATGGCCCTGCCGCAACAACTTCAAGAGCATAATCGCGCGGGCGATCGAGCTGATCGACGCCTGCGAGGAGGCGATCGCGATCATCAAGGAGTACAATACCGAGCCCTCGCCCAGCCTGGCCTCCTACATCCCGCGCGCCGGACAGGGCTGCCACGCGACCGAGGCCCCGCGCGGCCTGCTCTACCACCGCTACCGCATCGGCGACGACGGCCTGATCGCCGAGGCCAAGATTGTCCCGCCGACTTCGCAGAACCTGGGCCAGATCGAGGACGACCTCCGCGCCTACTTGCCCGGTATCGTCAACCTCGACGATGCCGAGGCGACCCGGCGGTGTGAGCACCTGATCCGCAATTACGATCCCTGCATCAGTTGCGCTACCCACTTCCTCCGGTTGACGATCGATCGCAACCCGGAACCTGCGGTCTGTACCATGAATCCGATGCAGCGGGGTTAGAGTACTACAGCGGCAAGTAGCTAACGAGCTAAGGGAGCCAGCTATGACGCCCGGAAGCGACGCCAGTTCGATCGACAGCGTCCTGGTCGAGACCCGAGTTTTTCCGCCCCCCGAGGCGTTCTCCCGCACGGCCCACATCCGGAGTCTGGAGCAATACCAGTCGCTCTGGAACCGGGCCAGGGACGACCCCGATGGCTTCTGGTCCGAGCAGGCCAGCCGGATCCTCGACTGGGCCCGGCCCTGGGACCGGGTCCTGGACTGGGACTTGCCGTTCGCCAGGTGGTTCGTGGGTGGCCAGCTCAACGCCTCGTACAACTGCGTGGATCGCCACTGCGCCGGCCCGCGCAAGGACAAGGCGGCGATCATCTGGGAGGGCGAGCCGGGCGACCGCCGCGTCCTGCGCTACCAGGACTTGCAGCGCGAGGTGACCCGGTTCGCCCAGGTACTCAAGGACCTGGGGATCCAGAAGGGCGACATGGTGACCCTCTACATGCCGATGGTGCCCGAGACGACCATTGCGATGCTCGCCTGTGCCCGGATCGGCGCCCCCCACATGGTCGTCTTCGGCGGCTTCAGCGGCGAGTCGCTGGCCGAGCGCATCCGGGACTGCCAGGCCAAGGTCCTGGTCACCGCCGACGGGGGCTACCGACGCGGCAAGGTCGTGCACCTGAAGGAGCAGGCGGACGTGGCGGCCTGCCAATGCCCATCGATCCAGCACGTGGTCGTGTACCGCCGCACGGGCCAAGACGTGCCCATGCAGCCCGGTCGCGACCACTGGTGGCACGAGTTGATGGCCACCGCGACGCACGCCGACTGCCCACCCGAGCCGGTGGACAGCGAGCATCCCCTCTTCGTCCTGTACACCTCCGGCTCCACCGGCAAGCCCAAGGGTAGTCTCCACACGACCGGCGGTTACTTGCTCGGCACCGCGCTGACGACCGAGTGGGTCTTCGACCTCAAGGAGGACGACGTCTTCTGGTGTACCGCCGATATCGGCTGGATTACCGGGCACTCGTATTGCATCTACGGGCCGCTGGCCCTGGGGGCGACGGTCGTGATGTACGAGGGGGCGCCGAACTATCCCGACGAGGCCCGGTTCTGGAAGCTTGTCGAGGACTACCGCGTCTCGATCCTGTACACCTCCCCGACGGCCATCCGCGCCTTCATGAGGAGTGGCGAGCGATTCCCGAAGCGGCACGACCTGTCGAGCCTGCGGCTGCTGGGCACCGTCGGCGAGCCGATCAACCCCAAGGCCTGGATGTGGTATTACGAGGTCATCGGCGGCGGCCGCTGCCCGATCGTCGATACCTGGTGGCAGACCGAGACCGGGGCCATCATGATTTCGTCCCTGCCCGGTGCCATGCCCGGCCGGCCCGGCTCGGTGAGCCAGCCCTTGCCCGGGGTCTTCCCGATGGTCGTGGACAAGAGGGGCGATCCGGTGCCTCCCGGCAAGGGCGGCTACCTGGTCATCACCAAGCCCTGGCCGTCGATGCTCCGCACCATCTACGGCGACGACGAGCGGTACAACCTGCAATACTGGAAGCTCATTCCCGGCGCGTATTCCACGGGCGACGGCGCGCGATGCGACGCGGAGGGAAACTACTGGATCCTGGGCCGGGTAGACGACGTGATCAACGTCTCCGGCCACCGGCTTTCGACCATGGAGCTCGAGAACGCCGTGGCTAGCCACCCGGCGGTGGCCGAAGCCGCGGTCGTCGGCCGCCCCGACGAGCGCAGGGGTCAGGCCATCACCGTCTTCGTCACCCTCCAATCGGGCTTCGGTTCCAGCGATCAGCTCCGCCAGGACCTTCGCGAGCACGTCGTCAAGGCGATCGGCGCTCTAGCCCGCCCCGACGACGTCCGGTTCGCCGACGCCCTGCCCAAAACCCGCTCGGGAAAGATCATGCGACGGCTATTGCGCGATATCGCCACCGGCCACGAGGCCACCGGCGATATCACCACCTTGGAGGACCTCCACGTCCTGTTCCAACTGCGTGGAGACGAGGAAAGGGCGGATCGATGAGGCCGGACCTGATCGGGGAAGGGAAAAGGGACATCACTGACATCGACTGTTTGAGAGGGGAATGAGCCGAGAGGACATGCACGTAAACGTTTGTTGTAAGAGGTTTAGGGGTTAGGGAAACACTATTCAGTGATGACCCTTTTCCCCTTCCCCCGCAAACTGGGGAGGTGGCGACCGGCTTCATCCAACGGCCCGCTATTCCGCCGCAGCGACAGCCTGAGCCGTGGCGCAGCTCATTTGGAAACCTCTGCTCCGGTACCCGGCTCCCCGACGCCCCGTGAACAGGCGGTGGCAGACGGAAGTGTACGAAAGCTCGGAATAGTTCCCTGGAGTTCATGGGGAATCTCGGCCGATTAGCCGGTTATCGTAAGGCGGCAGTTCGCGCCTAGAGCCAGACGCGCTCTTGCCATCTCCGAACACGCCAGGGTAGCCTGCCTGTTCTGAGCATCGAAGAACTTCAGTCCGCCGTCGCCCAACTGCCCGCCGAAGAGCTTGACCGCTTCTCGCGGTGGTTCGAGGAGTTCCTGGCCGAGCAGTGGGATCGGCAAATCGAGGCCGACATCCTGGCCGGGCGCCTGGACGCCGCCGCTCGCCGCACCGACGAGGAGGTCGAGGCCGGCCGCTGCACGCCACTCTCCCCGTGAACCACTTCGGCACGCCGGAGTTCTGGGTCCATTATCGCCGCTTGCCGCCGGAGACCCGGGAGTTGGC
>JBAUOX010001258.1:0-2031 GCA_049579985.1 Isosphaeraceae bacterium
AGCACGCCGCGCGTTTTCTGGAAGCGAGGCAAGCTTTGCCATTTCCGCTCGAAGACCGACAGAAGAGCGGGGTGGAACGGATAGGAGGCCAGGAACCGATCATGAGCCGAATCGACGTCGAAGTCGCCAACCATCTGCTTGTGTTCGATGACCCATTTGGCATAGGACGAGGCGGTTATCTTGGCATCGTCGGGAAGGCCGCCCCAGTCGAAAAGCCGGCGACGGATGATCTCGGCGATCTCGGTCTCGGTTGACATGATCACCGCCTTGCCCAGGCGGTCGAGCAGTTTCTTGATCGCTTCGTAGTCGCGATGATCCTCGGGTGTCATCTCCAGCTCGGAGGCTGGGATCGAGACGCACAAGACAACGTTTGAACAACCATGCGCTTCTTCCGAGAGATTCTGTAAGAAGTGGTAAAGCTGATCGGATTGGCCGGACTTGCGTTGCCGTTCCCGGCTGATGTAGTTGAGCAATTCGTCCATAAGGATGAGCGCGGGGCCGTCCGGGAGAAACGCCTTGATCACGTCGCCGCCCGGCGCGATTCCCTGCTCGTCGTGGCGAGCTACCACGTCGAAGGCTTTGGCTCCGCCGAGCTGCCAGGCGATCTCTCCCCAGGGAGTATGGCGTTTCGGTTCGCCGCCGGTGCCGCCCCGTCCGGTGAGCGGGTCGAACTTCTGGCCGACGAAAATGGCAGTCGCGGCCTTGGGAACAGCTTTGACCTGGGCATGTTGCAGGATCGTCCGGACACCCTGTAAGTCGTTTGCCTTGGGTCCGGCCTGTGCCAGATGATAAAGCAGGGCTTCGGCGTGGGTCTTGCCGCCTCCAAACTGGGTGGCCATGTTGAAGACGGGAGAGGTCTCGACCGTGATGCCGGAAAGCCGCCGGGCCGTCTGGGCGGCCAGGTCTCTCAGGTTCCTCGTCAGGTAAGTCCGCTCGAAGAACCGCTCGGGGTCTTGATAATCCTTGCGGGCTTTACCGTCGCGAATGAGGTCGAGGTTCACCGCGAATTCTGATGCGTCCAGGGGTCGATTCTCGCGCAAGTCCTCGCGCGGCGTGACAACGTGGAACCACGGTTTGAGCTTGGGCATCGGGCTTACTCTCCTGCCGCGTCCAGAATTTGGGTCTTGAGCCGAGCGGTCATGTACATACCTGCGTGCTCGAGGTCTTCGACGACCGGAAGCACGGCTTTGATCAGCCCTATCCGCTTGGCAACGAGGACCAGGCCGAGCGTCCCCTGCATGGGTAGCTTCAGCGCCTGGGCACACCGGCGAGCAGCAAGGTCGTCCAGGATTGCCATCGAACCGGAGTGCTGGAGCGCGACCGCGATCACGCTGGATTCACCGTCATCCAGTTCCCAGGTGGTCACGCTGGGAGGAGCCGGCGGTGCCGGCACAACTCGAATCCATCCGGTCTGCTGGACGGCCTGAACCGCCGGGTCGCCCGGACCGAGGCTACTGATCTCGGCCATGACCACGTCGGGCACCAGGACGGGAACAGCCTGCTGATGGAGAACCTCAAGAAGACCGACCTTGGTCAGGAAGATCAGCGGTGAGGCGTTCACAACGCGCCTGGAGATCACGTTCAACCTCTTCCTTCATTTCTTCGACGTCGACCTGACTGGCCTCGATCTTGGCCTGATACAGCGCCTCCAGAAACTCCCTGCGCTTGAGCCCGGCGATCTCGGCGGCTTTGCCCTGTGAGATCAGGCCCTGGTGATACCACTGGATCGCAGCGGCCAGACGCATGTCCCGAGCAAATTCCTTGGGTGATCGCCGCAGTGCCGAGAAGGCATCGTCGGGAACTTCGATGGTGACAGTCGTCAATGTCTTCCTCCATTTCCCTGGCAATCTTGTCAGGTCGAGCCATCACCCGATGGACCAACGCCAGGCTTCACTAAACATTATACCTGCTTCAAACTCGGTCGAACCGCCCCGTGTTCGTGTTCAGCGTCCAAGCCTTGAAATAACCATAGGGGAAGGTTTCCGACCCGCCCCGGTTGCCGACAATCACCGTGGTATCGCCTCGGATCGC
>JBAUOX010001259.1:0-2981 GCA_049579985.1 Isosphaeraceae bacterium
GCCGTGATCTCGGCCATCGGCAATTCTCCTCAAACGTGCTCGTACTCACTCGGTTTCAAGTCTGTTATCGTTTGATGTAAATTCGGCTTCGGATCCGGACGCGGTGTCAGCTCGACGCTCCAGGCAACAGCCGTCCTTCCGGGTTGCCACCGCGAAGCGATGCCGCGGCAACGATGGCCGGTAAGAAACACCATCCGGGTCTGCGGGGTTCGACTGGGACACGGCTCGCTCGCTCGCTCGAGCGCCCACCGCGGACCCGTCCGGGTTTCCAGTGGAGGTTTCACGCACCTCCCGGTCAAGCCCTCGGGGCCCGCTCGGGTACGCCCGTCTTCAGCTTGCTGCAGGTTCCTCGGCAGGCGTCGGCGACTCCAGAGACTCCGGAGACTCGGGGCCCGGTTCGCCCCCAGAAGCCTCGACGGGTTCCTCGGCCGGCGCAGGCGCAGGCGCAGGCCCTGTTGATCGCGCAGAGACCGATGCCGCCAGTCCGCCGACCCGTGGAGCGCCATCCGTGCGTCCCGGAATCCGCCGACGGTCACGGTCGCGATCGCGATCGCCGCGACCCGGGGCCGACTCGCTCACAGAGGGTTCGGGCGGCGCGGCCGCTTTCCCCTCCAGAATGGCGTCGATCAGCCGCTTCATGACGAGCTCGATCGACCGCATGCTGTCATCATTGCCTGGGATCGGCAAGTCGATCAGGTCGGGATCGCAGTCGGTGTCAAGCAGGGCGACCACCTTCAGCCCGAGTTTCCGCGCCTCGGCCACCGCGATATGCTCGCGCCGGGGATCGATGACCATCAAGGCCTCGGGAAGCCGCGTCATCGATCGGATGCCACTGAGGTTGCGTTCGATCTTGCGGCGCTCGCGCGTGAGCGTCGAGATCATCTTCTTGGAGTAGCTCAGCCCTTGCTCGCCATCCAGAATCGTCTCCAGCTCCTCGAGCCGCTGCAGCCGGCTGCGAATCGTCCGGAAATTGGTCAGCGTGCCACCCAGCCACCGCTCGGTCACGAAGGGCATACCACCGCGGGTGCATTCTTCGTTGATCGTCTCGGCCGCTTGCCGCTTGGTTCCCACAAACAGGATCAGGCCGCCTGAGGACGCGATCCGGTGGAAGAACTTGGTCGCGCGGAGCAACCCCCGCACGGTCTCTTTCAAGTCGATGATATGAATCAGGTTGCGCTTGCCGTATATGTACGGCTTCATTTTCGGGTTCCAGCGGCTGGCCCGGTGGCCAAAATGCACGCCGGCATCGATCAGGTCTTTGACTACGAGCGCCACGAACATACCTCCGCGCGATTTCCAGACATTTCCAGCCGAGATCCCCGGGCAAACAGCCAGAGGCAGCCTTGCTAGGGTAAAACTGTTCACTGACTCTCAACGTGATTCCTAGTTTATCGGTCCGGCCGCGCGGCGTCAAACCCCAGGTTGACCTCGTTTCGCCTTCGCTCCAAGCGATCACCCCGGGGCATCCTTTCCCAGGTGGCAGCGCTTGTATTTCTTTCCGCTGCCGCACCAGCACGGGTCATTGCGGCCAATTTTCGGTGCCGTGTGCCGAAACGGTCCAACCGGTTGGATTAAAGCAGGAGGCGCCACATCCCTCGCGGGCGAAAAGGAAGGATAGCTGGTGCGCGAGGGAAACTGCACCTGAGGCGTCCTGGCCATCCTCTCTCGATCACTTTGTTCCTCGAGGTAGCTTGCCGAGTACTCCTCGAGCCAGGGCGCGTTCGGCTGATAGGTCTCTCCACCTCGGTCGTAGATTTCCCACGCCGTCTTGCGACCGACGATACCCTCGTCGATCAGGTCTTCATCGAAGGCGGATTGGATCATGTCACGCGCCAGAGGGTCCGCCAGGTCGCAGAGATCGCAGGCGAGCAAGGAGAGGGACTCATAGGGGTGGATCTCATTCTCGGCGTCCATTCGGCGGTTCGCCTCGAGTTCGTCATCGTCGCCAGGCTGCGTGGCTTCCTCGGTCCCGGGATCCTCGACCGCCTTGCCCGAAGGTTCCGCGAACTCCTCGTCATCGACCATCTCGGGGTCGTCCACATGAATCTCGTCGTTGACCTCTCCGAGGAAATCGCCATCGTCCTCGCCATCCTCTTCCTCGTTCTCGGCGTTCAGGATCTCCCGCTCGAGAGCCAGCGTCTCCTTCACCTCGCCGACGACTCTCGTGAAAATCGGGCGAAGGAGCACAGCGAGCCGGGTTCTCTTGACCGGGTCATCGCCCGCAACGATCTTCGCACTATCAATAAAGTAGGTCCGGTGGTAGCCGGTGATGGACGGGTCGCCGATCAATTCCAGGAGAGTGTCAAAACCTTCGGGGCCATACGTCGCGATCGCATCGGCCGCCACCCTGCCGGTCTCACTCTTGTAAAACCGGGCGAGATCGATGAGGTCGGGCAATGCCGACGGCGGCCGCATCATGCTCAGAAGTCCCGCCGCGTGGACGATTGGTGCCTCCGCGGGCCAGCCCAGGGGCCTGGTCTTGAGCACTTCTCGCAACGGCTCCACGGCCGCATCCCCCGCCGCCAGGATCTGCTCCGCCAGCGCCGGCTCGGGCCATTCGCCGGCCGCGACCATCTGGCTGACCAGGCCCCGAGCATCTGGCGGAGCCTCTTGCCGCAGGTCGACCTCGGCCGCGGTTTCCGGCTCGCCCGAAGGGCCCTCCTCGACAGGTCGTTGCGGTTCCATGGCCGTGTATTCCTTCCCGGTTCCGATCGTGCGACAACGGCCGGATTCTACCGCGGTGGGAAGGGTGCGTCGAGTCTGCGATGACAGACGTTTCGTGGGGCGGAAGCTCGCCAGAATGCAGCGGCGATCGCGGACCCGATGTCCCTTCGGTGAGCTACATCCCCGACCATAGGGACCGACGCTTGTCCGATCATTCCACCGATTTCGTTGGACTCAAGCCGGCCGGTCGAGTCTAATCGGCATCATGGCGCACCGAATGCCGAAGAACGACGCGCGGTCGAAGCCAGTCGGGGAAT
>JBAUOX010001260.1:0-15182 GCA_049579985.1 Isosphaeraceae bacterium
GGTTCAGATCGACCTGTCGCGCAGAAACCTTGAACCGGTCGTCTCCCGGCTGCTGGGCCAGTGAGCAGGTCGCGAAATGGCGCAAGGTCAACGTGTGGGATTCGTGGCCCCGGCGAGCTCGGTGGGATTGGCTGCGGCCCCAAGTGAGTCGTAGAGCGACAGCATGAACTGGTGGAAGTTCTCCGCGATCCGCGGCGTCGTGTGGCTTCGAATGAACTGCAGCGCGGGTTGACCGTAGTCGAGCAGTCTGTTACGTGCATACGTCACGGTCGTGATCGGGGCTGACCTGTGCTTGTCGACCAGATCCGAGACGACCAGGCAAGCTCGATCCGAAGTATCTCGCTTCGTGATCAGGTCGCCTTCGACCGGTGCATCGCTCGGCCACACGAGCATCCGCGACGCGTCGAAAAAGCTGCCGATCGGGACCACCGGCCGGCGAACGGCTGCCGTTGCTGTTGCAGTTGCACTTGAAGCCGCCGGCTGGGGCCGATTGTTGCTCGTCTGACTCAAGCTCTGAGGTCGCAGGCGGCTCGCCTGATAGCCTGGCGACCGACGATCCACGATGCCGGCGTGTGGAACGAATCCATTATCTCGAATCCGGTGGATGAAGGCGTTGGGATTGTTGGCGTAGACGTTGTTGGAAACCGGCGCTCCGGCGCGACCGGCGTTGAGCAGCGAATGCGAATTCAAGAAATCGCCCGGCGACGGCACGTAGTTGAACCCTCCCATAATGCCATAGCCAAAGCCCATGGCGTGGACTTGACTCGCCCCGAGCTCGAGTGCAGCCGTCGCGACAAGAATCGCGAGCAGGTCGTGAAGTCGCGGTTTGTTCCTCGTCATCGCGCTCTCCTCGAATCCTCAGACCCAGCCCGAAATCCTGAGCGGGGTCGTTCATGAACTTACTGCGTTAGTTTCGTCGCAACGATCAGACGGCGACCCGGCGCCAGATTGTAAATAATTTCACCACGGCGATACAGCACCAAAGACGGGAGGGAGATTTTCTCTGGCCGGCGGGCCAGCGCCGCCGGGGTCATGTGATGGCGGCCGCGTACCGAAAAGCGGCCATGAAGGCTGCCTCGTTCACGGAACCGCCGCTGCCGGCCCCCTCAGTGGCGGAAGGTAGGCGACGGTGCTGTCCGCCGGCATCGCGTTGTGAATGACGACCACCGCCTGCCCGCGCCCCTCCATCACCAGGTCCGTCAGGTCGCCGTACTGTTGGTTCTGCTCTCGGCCGGTAGTACAATAGTACAATAGGTCGTTGATCGATTGCCACCGTTGCCCACAAGAAGAAAGGATCAGTGTCATGGGAGTCCCTACTCGGAGCCGGGTCGCGATCGCCTGCCAGGGAGGAGGCAGTCACACGGCCTTCTCGGCGGGCGTCCTTCAGGGGCTACTCAGCCGCCTTCCAGAAGAAGTCGACGTGGTCGCAATCAGCGGCACCTCGGGCGGGGCCATGTGTGCGGCCCTGGCCTGGGACGGACTCTTGCGCGGTGACCCGCAACTGGCAAGCCAGAAACTGCAGAAGTTCTGGGAGGCGATCGCGGCGAACGAGCCATTGGACAAGATCATCAATCAGACGATGTTGAACCTCGGGAGCCTGCGGAATCAGATGGTTCTGCCCGAAGTCAGCCCCTACCACCTCCCGACATGGGGAGAGGAACAGTTCCGCGACACTCTGAATCAGCACTTCGATTTCGAAGAGCTGCGGAAGCTGGCCCACCGGCCCGACGCTCCGGCTCTGCTCATCGGCGCGGTCGAGGTCCTCACCGGTCACTTCGAGGTGTTCACGGGCGAGGAGCTACGGGTCGAGTGCCTGCTGGCCTCCGCGGCGATCCCCGAGCTCTTTCGGGCGGTCACGGTCCCTGGCCGGGGCGTGTACTGGGACGGGCTGTTCTCACAGAACCCGCCGATCCACGATCTCGCGGAATATAATATCAACGAGCTCTGGGTCATCCAGATCAACTCGAGCGCGTGTGCCCGGGTGCCGACGGAGACTCACGAGATCGCCGATCGTCGCAACCAGTTGGCCGGTAACCTCTCGATGGAGCAGGAGCTGAACCTCATCGAGATGATCAACCGCCTGATCGCCACGGGCAAGCTCAACGACCCCAAGTATCACCCGATCCACATCGCGCGCATCCATCTGGATCGGGACCTGGGCTATGGTTCGAAGCTCGATCGCAAGCGGGAGTTCCTGGATGAGCTGAGGGAGTATGGCAAGTCCAAGGCGCGCTGGTTCCTGAAAGAGCGGGAGGGGAGGAAATACACCCTGCAAGCCTTGGGTGTGTTGTCATCGGACGGGGTCGCCCTCGCACGCTGACGGGCGCGGCAGCCCAGGTGTGGGGGACCCCCGGGCGTCCCCTAGGGCGCGTCGTTTCGGGCCTCAGAAGTCCGTGAACCACTGGAGTTGGAACAGAGTGCCACTTTCGCCGGCGCGGTATCCGGTCAGGATGTTCTGTGCCGGCGAATGGTCGATTCGGAGGACCTCGAAGGTCAATCGCCAGTCGCGGCTGCCCTTCACGTACCAGTTCACACCGCCGCCGAACTCGTTGCCGCCACCGAACGGGCCGGTGACGAAGGAGGTGCGGGCGAAGGTTTCGAGCTTGCCGGGTGTCACGAAGTAGCCGGCCTGGAGCAGCGCGCCCTGATCGAAGAGGGTGCGGAATGGCGAGCGGCCGGTCTCCTTGAAGCCGTCGAGCCATCGGAAGAAATATTCGCCCGAGATGCCCAGGCCGCGGTACTTGACAGCGGCATCGATTGTCCAGAGTTGCACGCCCGTCGAAAGGAGCTCGACGCCCGGTCCCAGCGCGCCCGGTCGGAACAGGGGCGTACCATTCGAGAGCCGCAAGATCGTGTCTTCGGGGTTGGCCAATCCAGCCACGTTGATTCCGAAGCCCTGGTTCGCCTCATGCGAAAGGGCCAGGTTGGTGCCGATCCGCGGGCTCGGCGATTGATGATTCTCGATGTCCGACGGCCCAGGACCGAAATCGCCCCGCGGCTCCCACCAGACGGTCCCGCCGAAGGTCGCCGCCAACCCGACGCGTTCGACGCCCTGGCTGAACCGATTCAGCGAGTTCGCCAGCATCGCGACGTAATGGACATTCTTGATCGGTTCACCTTGCGCCCAGATGCCTGGGCTGATGTTGGGACGGAAGAACGTCGTCGCCATGAGGCGATCCGCGCCGAGCGTGTAACGGAACGAGTCGTTCCACTCCCGCGTGCCCGGCACGAGCCAGTTGCCGACCCTGAGGTCGAGGGCATCGCTGAACCGGTAGTTGATCCATCCCAGGTAGACCGTGTCGTTGAGTGCGGTCGAAGAGAAGATAAACGCCGTGAACTGAAGCCGAGGATCGAGTGCGAAGCCCGAGAATTGGATGAAGTTACGCATGACCTCGCCGGAGGCGAAATTGCTGATCGGCTGCCGCGCTCCGGTGCTGTCGATCCACGAGTCCGCGCTCCGCGCGAAGTTGGTGTACCGCGCCTGCGTGAACAGGTCGACCCGCAGCTCAAACGGAACACGCTGCTCATCCCTGGGCCGGACCAGGACGAACATGCCTCGATCTTCGTCGTAGCCGCCGACCAGGAACTTCGAGAACTCGGAACGTGCCGGCTCGGCGAGCGGCCTGGCGACCTCTGATGGGCCAGAGGTCTCCCAGGTCCCGCCAGGTGCGAATCCGGATCCAGGTTCCGAGCCCTGGAGCGGAGCCTGATCCGTTTGGAGTTGCCGCGCAGCGTCGGGGAAAGCTTCCAGGGCGGGCGGCATGGGGGCAGGCAAGGTTGGCGTCGGCAATTCCCCACGCGGTTCGATCTGTTCCAGCCGCCGGTTGAGCTGATCATACCGGCTCGTCACCGCCTCGAGCTGCTTGACCAGCGAGTGGTTCTGCTCGGCCAGCTTCGCATTCTGCTGCTCGAGACGTTCCAGCCGGTGAGCGAGCTCCTCGACCGAGATCGGGGCTCCTGCCGCCGGGGATGCGTCGGGGCGGTTGCTCCCCTGGGCCGCAGCGGGTGTCTGCGCGCTGACGGAGGGGTCGCGCAGGGACAGGAGAAAGAGAAAGCCGACCGCAATCCTCAGCCTGGAAAGCCGGGAGTCGCTCAGAGCTCGACAGCATCCATGGATAAACCAGGCCAAAGAGGGCATCCGTCTCTCTCTCATGGTCCGTCGAGTGGAAGGCGGGAAATCCGCGGGCCAATCGTCGCGAGGGGATTGGCTCGCAAAATCCCTCCTCGCAAGATGATGACTGCATGTAACTCGCCGTGTGGACTGAAGAACCGATTCCAATCCTTATTATCGGAAGATCCGGAACAGTCCCTTCAGTTGAATTGCCGGAACGGCTCAAGATCCGTTGGCTGGTGAAACCCGAGACGTCGGGTGCTCTTGCCGTGGGTGATTCGGCGCGCGACGGACTTCCGCCCGGTTTCGCGATGAGCCCCAGGCCGATCAATCCCATGAGTATGAGCTCGACGGCCAGTGCGGTCAGGATGACGCCCATGATCTTGCCGACGACCTGGAGGGCGGCCGGGCCCACCGCACGCACGATGTATCGGCAGCAACGGAGGCAGACGTAGTTGATCGCCATGATCGCGACGATCACACCCGCCAGGAAGAGCAGCGCCCCGAGATCATCGCGCTGCGCGAGCAGGGAAACGATGGCGACGAGGCCCGAGACCGAGGCCATGAGCGGAATCGCCAGCGGGTAGGCCGCGATGTCGAGCGAGGGCTGGGCGTTCTGCTCTTCAGGACTGCCAGCGCCGTCCTTACTCTCCTGCTTGCTGCCCATTACCATGTCAAGAGAGAAGAGCAGCACGATGATCCCGCCGCCGATCTGGAAGGCAGGGATCGAGACCTTGAGCAGCCTGAGAATGGTCTCACCGAGCACCGCGAACACGATGCACACGATCAGGGCGATCAGGACCGATCGGAATGCCACTCGCTTGACGAACTCCGGCGAAGCGTCGGCGGTGAGCGTGGCGCACACGATCGTGACTTTCAGAGGTCCGATTGCCGTGAATAACAACATGATGACCTCGGAATGATTGAATTCCATGGTCCAGTTCCTCACTGTTGAACAAGGTTGAGACTGCTGCGTCCTCGTGGTTGCATCAAGCTGGATTCTACAGGACCGCCGTGACGCCGTCACGACACGCGCGGCCCTGGCCGCCCGGCAAACCCGCGTCACCGCTGGGACCACCCCGCGCACGCGTCTGCGAAGTCCGGCCGTCATACACCCCCAGCCCAACAGGTGGAGCCGGCTCGCACGGAAGAGCTTCAGTTCAGCTCCGGCACCAGCGGGCCTGCCAGGTCCTTGTGGTAGAACAGCCGGCCCCCGAGGGTCGGCATGAACGAGCTGGGCGCCCAGGGATCGGGACCGTAGCGCAGGGTCATCCAGAGGCTGGTTCCCTGCCACTGCATTCCCCGGTCGAAGACGCCGTCGGCACCGCCGACGATCCGGTCGGCCTCGAGGAAGAGCCCAGGGCCGATCGTGTTGGCGAAGGCGGGAACCAGGGTCGTTCGGCTTCTGAAGCTGGTCAGTGCGTTCTGCTCGATGGTCAGCGGGTGCAACCGCGCGCCGAGCCGGTGGGTCTGGGACTTCCAGTCGTCCAGGCTCGGGAATTCAGCGGCGAAGTGGGGTTCCCAGAAGGCGATATGGCAGACCCTGCCGATGCCGAAGATCACGATCAGCTCGGCCCCCTTGCTCTTGAGTTCGCCGATCCGCTGGGCATAGTGGGGCAGACGGTCGGCGGTGGCAAACCAGCGCTGAGATTCGGGGACGGTCCGCGAGCCCAGCGGCCCGTAAAACGCTCCCTGCATGGCGTACTGGAAGGCACCAGGGTTCTCCGGGGGAAGCGTCGCGCCGTTCTTGTCGCTCCATTCATCCATGTTAAATCCGTGCACATGATCGCACGGGATATTCCATTCTTTCAGGAAGTAGACGGCCCAGCGATACATGCCCATCGGTCCGACAGGTAGGATGACGGCCGCGGCACGGCCATGGTCGCGGGTGCGGCGAATGGCGGTGGCGATCTCGTGGCCCATCATGACGTCGAAGTCGGGGCCGGTAGCGCAGGGGATCAACTCGAAGTCCGGGTGCCACCAGCCCTGTCGCTCGCCGATCTCTTCGGGCTCTAGAGCGCAGCAGGCGTCGATCCTGGACAGGTCCCAGCCGGCCGGCAGGAAGCCTTCCATCATCGAGCCGGCGAAGGTGGAGAGCAGGTTCATCGGCTTCCAGGGCCTCGAAATGGGTTGGAACAGGATCCGCAAAAAACCGGAGGGTGAACCGTCAGTCCACGTTGATGACCACCTTACCCGAGAGCGAGCTCGCCCCACCCACCGTGTTGGCTTCGAGAAATTTCTCCGCCTGGGCGGCGGCGGTCAGCGGGAAAGTACGGCCGACCAGAGGCTTGAGCTGTCCCTCTTCGATCCAGCGGAGCATGTCGTGGGCGCAGACCTGCTGTTCGTCCGGGGTGGCGTTGAACATGGCGAAGCCCAGGAGCGCGCAATTCCGAGGGTAAAAGGCCCCGAGCGGGAGTGCCGGCTTGGCGGTCCTTCCGGCTATCAGCATCATCCGGCCGTGCTTGCGGAGCAGGGGGATGGACACCTCGAGGTTCGGCTCGCGCCGGGTCTCGTACCAGACGTCGAAGCCTTCGGGGGCGAACTCGCGAAGTCGGGCGGGAACGTCGTCGGTCTTGTAGTTGAGAGCCAGATCGGCGCCGAGGGTCTTGCAGAGTTCGACGCGCTCGGGGTTGCCGGCCGAGGTTGCTATCCGCGCCCCGGCCGCCTTGGCCATCTGCACGGCCATGGAACCGACCCCACCGCTGCCGCCGGGAACGTAAGCCGTCTCGCCAGACTTGAGCCGGCCGAACCGGAAGAGCCCCAGGTGCGCCGTGATCCCCACCAGCGCCATCGCCGCGGCCTGGTCGTCAGGCAAGAGCGCCGGGGTGGGATAAAGCCACTCTTCACCGACCGCCGCGAACTCGCAGGCCACGCCCTGGCGTCCCATGAGCCCCTGGTTCGATCCCCAGACCCGGTCTCCGACCTTGAGCCGCTTGCAATCCGGCCCGACCTGCTCGACCGTCCCGGCGAGGTCGCAGGCGATGATGTAGGGAAATGCCAGCGGAAACGCCACCATGCCCGAGCGGATGTAGAGATCGATCGGGTTCAGTGCGACCGCGCGGACCTTGACCAGGACCTGGCCGGGACCGGGCTCCGGCCTGGGCAGGTCACCAACCTTGATATTCTCGGGCGGCCCCGTCTGTTCGATGTAAGCAGCTTTCATGGGAAGCCATCCTCGTGTGTCGCGTGGGAAGAATCACGCCGGCAGCGACTTCGAGTTTCATGATACCGGCGCGACTGTCCGGGTCAAATCCCACGGTCACACTCAGTGACGCGATTACTGCGGACCCCCGCCGGGCGCTCCGAAAAAAACAATGAGACGACAAAGGGCTAAGAAGACGCCGGAAGGCGTAGTGTGGGGCATCGAAGCGCATCCGAAATACAGACGCTTCTAACCACAGAGCGACCCCATCCTTCGGATGGGAGTTACCCCCGAGAGATCACGGAGCGAATTCCACGCAGGTCCGCGACAGACGTCCATTCAAATCCGAATCCGGAAGCGTTTGATCCCCTCCCTCAACTGCCGGACGTTGAAATTGATCAGGAGACCAACCGGGCAGCCGGAGAATCAGCTCTTGCGGTTCACTGGCACGAGCTTCATGATAATGGCCATGTAGGTCCAGGAGAATCTTCTGTCCTGACCGCAAAGGGATCGTCGTGATGAGCGAGGCCACACTCGAGAAGGGTCCTGCGGGATCTCCCGGGGGACCACCGATCGCGGAAAACCCGGCAGCAGCTTCGCTCACGGCCTCGCATCTCACCGAGGCCCCGGCCGTCGCCTCGCCCGAAGCACAGCCGCGGAGCGAGGCCGTCTTACCATCGAGGTCCGGCTCAGCGTCCTCTACTGTATTCGACCCCGTGGTTCGGGACCACCAAGGAGGGCTCAAGGACGAGACCGCCGCGGACGAGTCGATCGATCGCCGTCTGGCCGAGATCGAGATGATCGGCGAGGAAGCCGCGACGGGCTGGGTTCCCGAGCCCCACGCCAGCCTGTCGCCCGAGGTCAGATATCTCCATATCTCACGGACGATTCATCAACTGGTCACCGACCGCAATCGCTCCGTGGGTATCTTTCTGGCCGTGGCCTCGATCCTGGTCGCGGCGGCGACGGGCCTGCTCAACGTCAAGCAGGAGGTCTCGCCGATCATCCCTCTGAAGGCGATCCAGTACTGGTGCCTGCCTGTCACCTTCGCCACGCTCGCGGTTCTCGCCATCTTCATCAGTGTTCTGCTGATTCGGGCCCGCATCGGCCTGATCTACGAAGTCACCAAGATGAACACCCTGCTGGGGTTGCATTCGAAGCGGGTCGAACGGGTCAAGCCGCTTTCGATCTTCTACGTGATGCATCTGCTCGTCGTCGTGCTCGGCGGGGCTTCGGTGGGCTTCTTCTCCGCCATGATTGCCTATGATTGGCTCGACGATGGGGTCCTGGGTGTCAAGGTCGACCCCACGACCTCGGCCGCGGGGGTTGACGCCCCCCTAAGTATCGGCCTGGCCGCGGCACTGGTCTTCATCCTCGGCCTCCAGTCGCTGTATTACTTGACGATCCTCCGCAACACGACCGCTGTCAAGCTCGACGCCGCCAGGTCGTGAGCACCACACCGCATTGCGACATGACGGAATCCCAATCGATCTGTGTCTTCTGTGGATCCTCAACCGGCACACGGCCGATCTACACCAAGATCGCCCGCCGCCTGGGCGAGGAGCTCGCGCGGCAGGGTGTGAGGCTTGTCTACGGCGGCGGCCGGGTCGGGCTGATGGGAATCGTGGCCGACGCCGTCCTCGGGGCAGGGGGGCGGGCGATCGGCGTGATCCCCGACGCCCTCGCAACGAAGGAGATCGCGCACGACGGACTCACCGAGCTCCATGTCGTCTCCGGCATGCACGAGCGCAAGGCGCTGATGGCGACGAAGTCGTCGGCCTTCCTCACGCTTCCCGGCGGGATCGGCACGTTCGAGGAGTTCTTCGAGATCCTGAGCTGGGGCGCGCTGGGCATTCACCAGAAGCCGGTCGGCATCCTTAACGTCGACGGCTACTTCGATCCGCTGATCGCGCTCCTCGATCACGGAATCGCCGAGCAGTTCATCCGACCCGGTTTTCTCCACTCCCTCATCGTCTCCGACAATCCAGACACGCTCATCGGCAATCTCTTCGCCTACGTGCCTCCTGCCGTCGGCCCGCGCTGGATCAAGCTCGAGGAGACCTGACCTGACCGTTCCGCTCCCGCCATTGACCGGGGAACCAGAAGAGGAGATAATTAGACAACAATCTAAATAATCGCTCTGCCCGTGCGAATGGACCAAGGCAGATGGCACTGAACCAGGTATTCAAGGCGTTGTCAGACCCGACCCGGCGTGAGATCATCCGGTTGCTCGGGCACCGGGAGCGGACGGCCGGCGAGCTGTCGGCTTCGTTCGACATGACCAAGCCCTCGATGTCGCACCACTTCGCGGTCTTGAAGGAGGCCGACCTGGTCACGAGCCGTCGCGACGGGCAGCAGATTTACTACTCGCTGAACACCACGGTCCTGGAAGACGTGATGACGCGGATCTGGGACCTGTTCGGGAGTGATAACGCGAAAGGAAACTCCATACCATGAGCCGCCCCTACTGGATCATCGCAGGTCTCTTGACCCTGGCGGCGTGGGCGCTGGCGGCCTGGCTCTACCCCAGCCTCCCCCAGCGCGTGCCCACGCACTGGAACATCGAGGGCAAGGTTGACGGCTGGGGCGACAAGTCCTGGGCGACCTTTCTGGCACCCGGGATGATGATCGCCTTCCTGATCCTTTTCGCCTTCCTGCCGGCGCTTTCTCCCAAGCAGTTCGAAGTGGACTCATTCCGCTCCACGTACCTGTACATCATGGTCCTCACCACCGGGCTCTTTGCCTACATGAACGGTGTCATCCTGCTGGCGACCTGGCAGGAGGTGCGCGAGGGTCCAAGGTTCGTGGACATCGGCCGTGCCTTGATTGGGGGAATCTTACTGTTCTTTGCTCTTCTGGGCAACGTGATGGGCAAGGTGCGCAAGAACTTTTATATCGGCATCCGTGTGCCATGGACGCTTGCCAGCGACCGGGTCCGGAACGACACCCACCGTCTGGCCGCCTGGGTGATGGTCGCGGCCGGCGTGATCGGTTTCCTGCTGGTGATCGCTGGGGCATCCCCGATCGTGGCCATCGGGCTCTTGATCGGATCGATGCTGATCCCCGTAGTCTACTCGTTCATTCATTACAAATCGCTGGAGCGGCGCGGGGCCTTATAGGGTCACTCGATTTTGGATTGCGGATTCTATAGGGTCAAGGGCGCTGGGTTTTCAGGTTTCACTCGCCCCGGTCGATCCACCGCACGAGGACCTCGGGCGCGAGCTCGCCGGACGTGAACCGCAGTGTGTGTGAAGATCCAGCAAGTTCATAGGCACTCTCGGGCCAGGCTCGTTCAAATGCCGGCCCGGCGCGGTGAATCCAGAGTGAGGCTGGAGCAGAAAGGGCGGCGGCGGCCTTGAAACCTCCGAACTGGAAAAGGCCCGGCAGGTCAAGGGCAGGGGGGAGCGTCCCCGAGCCATCGGAGTCTTGCCAGCCGGACAGGTCCACAACCGTTCGGGCCAGGCCTTCGAGCAGCGGCCGGGCAAGCAAAGCCTGGGGGCCGGCCAGTCCCTGCCCGACCAGACTGACCTCGCGGACGTCGGCCTGCGAGCGAGCCCAGCTCAGCACGGTAGCCAGGTCCTGCATCTGGTCGGCGGCCAGGCTGGGATTGTAGGTCTCGAAGTGCGCCGTATCGGGACGGTGCGCCACGGGCCGAGCCGGATCGATCGACTCGCCGACGAACAGCGGATCGAAGCCAAGCACGCTCTGGCCCGGCGCTGGAGAATCAGCTCGAGGCGAGCAGGTCTATGATGTGGGTGGACTCGAGCAGCGACGCGATCGTGACGGCCTCGAGTGCGGGAAAGAGGCAGTAGGCCGGGTAGGGATTCGTTCCATCGATGATGATCTGGCGATGGCTGGCCTGGCGGAATCCCTCGTCGCAAGGCTGGTGGCCGGTGACGAACCAGTCGGCGTCGACCATCGCGGCGAAGCGATCGGCTGTCTCTGGGGTGGTGTCGCGGCCCCAGGTCAGAGCGTAGATTGTACCTCCCCGTTTCATGGCCTCTTCGGGCCAGTGATCGGCATGCAGTAGCGCGAGGTCAAGATCGTCAAGATATCGAGCATCGGGAAGCGTGTGGCAGACGAACACGCGGTTGGGAGTACGCACGGCCAGGGGCAGGGCGGCGAAGAGGACGAGATAGGCCTCGTAGACGTCGTGCGTCCGTGCTCCGTAGGCGAGCTCCATTCCCTGGCGAAAGCGGAGGTTCAGCGCATGGCCGTCCTTGCCGATGATCCGGCCGGTCAGCTCGGACAGCTCGTGGTTTCCCAGAATCAGGTGGACCCGCTGGGGATACTGGCACTTGAGTGCCGAGACCAGATCGACCAGCCGGTGCGAGCGGTCGGGCCGGTCGTCGTCGTTCTTGTTGATCTCATGGACGAGTTCTTGCAAGACGAGGTGCCGCCGGGGATGCCGGTCCAGCGCCGCGGTCGCCAGCGCCTGGCGGAACGCCGGCAAGTTCCCGTGCAGATCGCCGACCACCATGACCTCGTCGGCATCGTCAAGCGCGATGACCGACCCCGAGCGCCCGGGGGTCGAGCGCATCAGCTCAGTGGCTTTGCGGATGGTGGCGAGGATCTTTTGGGGGTCAGGCATGGAAGTAATCTGCGCGGCTCGGGGACTCGTTCGACTCTCGGATCTCGCTCGAACGCCTGGAAGCGTGGATATACGAGATCGATTCTATCCCGTCAACTACCCCATAGCTAAAGCTAGACCGACAATTCCTGGTGGGGACACCAACAGGTTGATCGCCCTGCTAGTCCTCTCAGTCCTAACTCCCTGATCACCAAGCAGTAACATCAGGCTATGTCGAACGTCTCGACGGCGATCGAACCCAATTCCGCAGCACCCAAGCAGGCATGGCAGGTGGATTGCAGTGCCGATCAATCCGATTGCGTGGACCATGTCGATCTTGCCGGATTTTCCGGATTCGTGTGAAGTGAGGCACCTGTCCTGCCGATGACGGACTGTGGATCACTTCTTCTCTCCGGCCCGGACGCCCATCTGCGCGTTCGGGTTGGATGGATCGGCAGGGTATCTATGCGGAGCGGATTGGTCGATCCGGCAAGGAGGCCGGTCGGCGCAATCGGGTGTGACCCGCTCGAAGCGGAAAGGTGTTTGGGGGCTCATGCGCAAGGGACGGCGCGAGGTCCTGCTGGTGTTGCTCGTGTTCCTTGCCGGGACCATCGTCCGGGCCGCGCGCTACGAGAAAGGGAAACCGGCGGCAGGCTCGGAGGAGCTGGTCGGCATCACGGTCGAGCTGAGCTGGACGGCGCCTGGCGCCGAGGCGCGGAGAGCTCCTGGAGCAAAGACGGTGTCCGCGCCCGAGTTGACTTTGGGAATGACCGAAGGCATGGTGACGGAGGTCATCTCGTGGCCCCCCGAATTTTCGGCTCAGGATGCGATCCGACCAAGCCGGAGTGCGGACGGCAACTGGCATCTCGGACCTGGTGGCGCAGGGCGCGTCCGTGCCCGGCTCGAGGTGAGCGCCGGCGCGGATCTGCTCGTGCGTCGTGGAGAGAACCAGGTGCGGATCCCGGTCCTCGCGATCCTGGAACGAGCTCAGCACACCCCGTCGCAGTCCCCACTGACTGTCAGCGTCGAGCGGTTGCCGTGGGATTCGCTGATCGTGGATCTGGGCCAGGGGGCCGAGGACGGAATGGTGGCGCCCTCGGTGGCCGTGCCGGTGGTCGTCAAGTACAATATCGTCTCGCCCGAGACGGCCGAAGTGATGGTCCGGACCACGGCGGTCCTCAGACAGATCGGGGGCGACGAGGCACTCTGGCGGTACGACGAGCGCGAACAGGTTCCGGCCAATCGGCTCGACCCTCCGCCCCGAATCCTGACGGTGCCGGCGCCTGGAGTCGAGGGCAGCTATGTTTTGGAGATTCACGCAACCTGGGAGCCTGCAGGGGCTCGCGACAGTAGCAGCACGAGGCTGGGCCGTCTGATCCGCCGCCGCAAGGCATCGCCCGTGGCGAATTCGGCGACCAGGCGCGTGGTTCTGGCCGTGGTCTCCCCGAACGGAGGGGCTTCGCAGACCTCGTTCGCGGCCGCGGTGGACAGCCCGGGCCGCGAGACGGAGGTCGACGCGCTTGACCTGAATCGAATTCGGAGTGCGCGCATTTCTGCCTGGGGTCGATCTCCGGTGTTGAAGCCGGGCGGGACCCTCTGGGGGTTGCCCGACGAAGCGTTCCTCGATGCGGGGCGGAAGGAGCGCGAGCGCGACCGTCTGAGAAACTTGATCGGTCGCACGCCGGCCGAAGTGTCCAACCTGGGTCCGGCCGATGATTCCGGACTGGCATGGTCGGCCGTCGGCCTGCGCGTCTCCCATCCCGAGCAACCCCATCGGCTGACGGTGACGGTCGCCGGCGGCGACCCATCGGCTCTTGGTGTGGCGCTGGTCGACCCCGGTGGGGTAGGCAAGAGCCCCAGGGTTCTGCTTGATGCCTGTGTAGCGGGCCCCCCCATTCTCAAGGACGGTCCGCCGGCCTCGTTCTCTTGGCTGGTCTGGCCTGATTCCTCGGAACCGCAGCTCTTGCTCTTGAATCGCAGCTCCTCGGGCTCGGTTCGCCTGGGAAGCGTGAAGCTGGTCGAGCTGGATAAGGTGCCTGCATCGCCTCCGGTTCGGTTGCCGAAAACTCCCGCCACGCGGACGATGGGGCTGTACCTGACGGGCTGGCACCCGCTCGATCGGTTTGGCGGCGCGGGTAAAGCCGGCTTGACAGACAACCTGGAAATTGCGCGGAACCTCGTGAGTTATGTGTCATTCTGCGGCGCGTCCCTGGTCGTTTTGCCCGAGCGGCTCTCCGAGCGCCCTGGTCGTCGCGGCCTCAAGGGCCAGGCCGAAGAGAACTCGACGGGTCCCGATCAGCTCGATGTGGTGCTCCGATTACTGCACCGCCAGGGCTATAGCGCGTGGCTCGAGCTGAACCTGGAAGGCCAGGGGGGTCTGCCCGGTCTGCCGCCGCCTGACTCGGCCGAGGCACTGCGGCAGGGACTGGTTCGCGTTGACCGGCAGGGCCTGGCCGACGGGCCGTCCTATCATCCCCTGCATCCCGCCGTCCGTCAGGCGCTCGAGCGCAGGGTGGAGCAGGCCCTGGCTCCGCGTCAGGGCGGTACGACGTTTTCCGGAATCTTGCTGCAGCTCGGTCCCGGACCGACCTTGCTGGGAAACCCCGATACGGGGTTGGATGACGACACGTTCGCGCGGTTCGTCCATGACACATTCGGCCCGGAAACCGCGGGTGAAATCCCCGGCCTGGGAACAGCCGACCCGAACCGCTTCGCCACCCGCTCGAAATACCTCTCCGGCGTCGGGCGGATGCCCTGGCTGATGTGGCGCTCGCGCGCCATCGCGGCCCTCTACAGCGAGCTTGACGAAGCGGCGCGGGCCGCAGCGGCCGGCACGGTGCTGGCACTTTCGACACCGGTTCTGCATGGCGGCGCCGCCGGAACCGAAGCACGACGCGTCGATATGGCCGGGCTGGCCCCCAGCCAGGCCTGGCGGAGCGTGGGCCTGGATCTCCAGACCTGGCCCACAGGCCCGAATGTGCCGATCGTGCTGCGGGGAGTTGAGCTCTCGACCGATCCTCTGGCGCACGATCTGGCCACCAGCCCCGACCTGGACGCCAAGATCGCAAGTCGCTCTCATCGCGGCATGCTTCTGACCATCGACCCCGAACCGGTGGATCACGCACCGGGGCCTGGGTTCAGAACACCTGCGGGCGAGGGGGGCGCTGATGCCGCCGCGGAAGCGGGCAAGCACGAGCTTGCCGACACCAGACGCGAGTCCGCGGACAAGGTCGGTGGCAGCCTGGCCCTATCGGCCGTTCCTCTGGGCGATGGACTTACGGTGGACGAGCCGCTGGGCCACGCCTTGGCGGCGCTCGATGCCCAGTGGGTGATCCTGGCGGTCCCGGCCATTGCCGGAC